>JAQUHH010000056.1 GCA_028683685.1 Bacteroidales bacterium | reverse complement strand
ATAGCGATCGGTTCCCAAAATATATCGCTTTGTGAGAATGTGTTTTTTTTGAATACGCTCTGAAGCTTCAGAATTCGTCATTTGAATGAGTTCACCTTCGGTTGTAATGACTTCAAAAAAATCTTTATTCGTTGACTTTATCTCTTTAATGTCAAATAAAACATCGGCTACATGAACACTAAATTTATCGTAGGGAGCTTCCATTTTATAAACAGAATAATAGATGCTGTCTCCAATAATTTTATAATCTGTGATGGGGATAAAATTATGATTTTCGGGCTTTCCTGAAATTATTCTCTTTAAAAAGGAGACTTTTTGAGGTGATTTATTTTGGGTTATTTTAATGAATTGATGTTTGCTAAGCGGCTTGCTTAGAGATATTTCTAAAATTTGCTGATTGGCATAGGGTGTATTGTCTGGAACAATCAAATATCCCAAAATGGCTAATAATAAGCTAAAAATGACAAAATAAACAGAAAAAATTCCAGTTTTATTTTTCTTAAACTTATTCAAAGCTATTTTATTTAGCGATGATGGAGCAGAAACCTTATTTTTCTTAAAAAGACCTAACATTTTCAAATTTTGCCACGAAAGTACATATTTTTTGTGTTATTTTGTATATTCATTACAGATTCAAAAATATTATTAAAATGATTTTAAGTAAAAAGATACTTTGGATTTTTTTACTCCTTGGTATTGGCTCTAAAACGCTAGCAGAAAATTCAACACATCGTTCAGATTCGGTAGAAATTGTGAATCTTTTGTCAGAAATGATTCAAATTAATACCGTTACAGGAACTGAAAAGCCTTTGGGGCTTTATCTTACAAAGTGGATTGAAGAGACAGATTTATCCTTACGTATTTTTACAGAACAAGATTCGGCATATAATTTTATGGCATCTTTATATCCTTTATCGGAGGATAAGCCAAATTATGTTTTTATGGGACATATTGATGTTGTGCCTGCCGAAGAACAAGATTGGAGATATTCGCCATTTTCGGGTAAAATTCAAGATGGATTTGTTTGGGGAAGGGGAGCTATTGATGATAAAGGACCCGTTTCGATGATGTTAATGGCTTTGAAACGTTTTTCTCAAAAGTATGGGCATTTGGATTTGCCTTATAACATAAGTGTATTAGTTTTGAGTGGAGAAGAACTATTTGGAGATAATGGAGCCAAAATTATAGCCGATAACTTTATTCATGAAATAAATCCTGTAGCTATGTTTGGCGAAGGTGGGTCGGGAATGATTGAAATAGTTCCTTCGTTTCCAGAGGTGCCAGTTTTTGGAGTTTCAATTAATGAGAAAGTTCCATTGTGGCTTAGAATTGAAGCCAAAGCCAAAACTTCGGGTCATAGTGCCGCTGAATCAGAATTGTATGCTGCGAAAAGCCTTGTTAAAGCTTTGTTGAGGATCATAGATTCGGGCCGTCCTGTGAAATTCAATAAATTATCAAAAAAGATGTTTAAAGAATTGGGGCGAATGGAAGGCGGTTTCAAAGGTTTTATGATTAAAAACTCTTATAAATGGTATGCTTGGCCCTTTATGAAATCCTATTTTTTAGAAGGCGGTCCTTTTAATATTCTAGTGAGTTGTTCAATCAATGTAACCGAGATTAGAACCGAAAGTACATCTTGCAATTCCATTCCTCAAAGTGCGTTTGCTACCTTGGATTGCCGTTTGCTTCCTGGTACGAGTAGGAAAAAATTTTTAGCCAAATTGAGATTGTTGGCAGGAAATAAAGTTGACATTAGTATTATTCATGCAGGAATTGATGCTGAAGATTCTCCTGTAAACGAGTCATTTAAGTTTATGGAAAACGCCTTATTGCATAATTTTGAAAATGCAAAAGTGGCTCCATTCCTTTTTCCTGCCTCCAGTGATAATAATTACTTTCGTTCTCTTAATATTCCAGTTTATGGAATTACACCGATGGTAACCACCGACGACATTATGCAACGCATCCATAACTCGAACGAAAGAATGCCCATCGATCAATTGGTAAAAGGCTATGATACTTTTTATACCATGATGGAAATGGTGCAAGGCGTTTTTGTTGAGTAAAAGTGCTTAAAATTAAATTGGAAAAAAAAAGTTGCATTTATAACTTGAATTCAGCTATCTATAAATTAGGTGTTTAGAATATTATTTCGCACAAATTTGAGTTCTGAAAAAATTATCTGGCAATTCAATCTATGTCAAATTGCCAAGTTTTATTCTGTATTGCTAGTTTGTTTTGATGATTTATAGAAAAAATTTTATATATTTGATGTTTTATTTTTGGGTCAATAAACATATATTTTATTACTTTTGGAAGATATTGTTTTGTATAATTTTGTTTGTAAAGAAGGTAGTATGTTTCTGTTCAGCACTTAGTAGAAATAAACATATATTTTGATGTAATATTCACATTTAAATTTAAAACTATGAGACAAAAAACATTTTTTTCTTTTTATTTGATTCTGATGATGGGATTTATCTTCATATTTTCAAGCAGTTGCGAAAAGGAGGATACTGATAACAATGTAAATAATACAGGAATTCCTGTATTATCAACAATTGCAGTTACAGATATTGCAGAAACAACTGCAAAAAGTGGCGGAAATATATCATCTGAAGGTGGTTCAGCTATCACTGCAAGGGGCGTTGTCTGGAGTACTTCTCAAAATCCAAGTCTTGAAAGTAACCAAGGCATAACGAACAATGGCACAGGCGTTGGAGCGTTTACAAGTTCTTTATCTGGGTTGATTAATGAACATATGTATTATGTGAGAGCTTATGCAACCAACAGCAGTGGCACAGCATACGGTAGTCAAGTGAGTTTTACAACATCAACTCCCGTGATAGGCGAGGTTTACAATCCTACGACTGGTGAAACTTGGATGGATCGAAATTTAGGTGCTTCACAAGTGGCTACTTCAAGCATTGATGAGGATGCTTATGGCGATTTATACCAATGGGGACGTGATGCTGATGGACATCAAATTTTAACTTCTGCAACAACATCTACATTATCAAGTACTGACGATCCTAGTCATGGCGATTTTATTCTATCATCAAGTGGTACTAACGATTGGCGGAGTCCTCAAAACGCAAATTTGTGGCAGGGAGTAAATGGAACAAATAATCCATGTCCTTCGGGTTTTAGAATTCCCACAGAAGAAGAGTGGAATGCAGAACGGGAAAGTTGGGCGATACAAAGTCCTGCAGGTGCGTTTGCTTCGCCTTTAAAATTGACGGTTGCAGGCTATCGCTACCATACTAATGGCGTACTTGGTTCTGCTGGAGCCAGTGGAAGTTATTGGTCGAGTACAGTTGAGGGGACAGATTCTCGCTACCTTTACTTTAGGACTGGCACTGCTGAAATGCGAAGCAATGTTCGTGGAGCAGGATTTTCTGTTCGCTGCATTAAAGATTAAAGAGGAAATTAGGTGAGAGTTAAGAGTTAAAAGTTAAGAGTTTAAAGTTTTTAAAGTGTTCCGAATTTTAAAAGGGTACTATGATTTATTTTGAAAAATAATTTATTTCTCTTTTTAAGTTTCATAATTTGCTTAAAAAAGTGTGTATCTTTAACGAAAATATAGGGCTTATTACATATGAACTTTTAAACGAATAATTTGTTCTATTGTATTAAGCAATAATATAAATAATGATTTTTAAAATAAATAAATAATTGAACATGGAAACTGAAAAACAAGAAAGCGATTTAGTGTACACTAATAATGATGTTAAAAAAGAAAACAAGTTTAAGAAATTTCTTTTCAAGCACAAGTATTATCTTGGTTTAATTCTAATAATCATAGTTGTTGTTTTATGGGCACTTATCAAAATTAGTATTTTAAAAAGCTCTTTTAATAAAGAGAAATCTCAAATTATTACAAATTATGAATTAAAACTTGATAGCCTGAATTCCAATAGATTTTTATTAACCGCCAAAACTTTTTCTTGGGCAATTAGAAGTGAACTTCTTCGAGAGAATAAAGATCAGGTGAACCAGTTTTTTAATGATTTTATTAAGAATACAGATGTTATAAAATTACAATTGATTAATCCTGAAACCTCCATTGTTGAAATCTCAACAGATAAAAAGGACGAAGGGGTTAAAATGCCTATTAATACTGCTATTGAAGATCAAGTTGTGAATGTTAATCCTACTGATTTTCAAATTATTACTCCTATTTCTGGTCTGAATAATCAAATTGGAATCTTTGTGATGAAGATTAAAAAATTAAATCACGAACAAGAATAAAATAAGGTGTCTTATTGATATTATTCTCGGTGAACATCTTCAAAACGGCATTTTATTTATTAAAATGCCGTTTTGAAATAATATATTTTGGGATAATTTGAAATGCTGATAAAGTCTGAATTGTAGCATTAACATTTTCTGTTTTAGTGTTTTGCAACTAATTTATATTTATTTTGAAGCACCATTTTAATTAAAAATTGAATCTAATTAGTGTTGATAAAATGAAAGGACAATCGTTATGAAAACAATATATTTTTTAATTTTTGTAGTCGTTTTAGTAAGTTTATCGAGTTTTGAAAAAAACAACTACAATATTCAAACACAAACAAAGTTAATGGGAGATATTAAATATGGTGCAGGAGATTGTATGCCAATTATTGATGAGTCATTAAGGGTTTATCATAATTATAATGGGGATGTTTACTTTATTATGAAATCGGAGCTTGATAATTTAGGAAATGGGAGTTTTGAGGAATTAAAAGCAAATAGTATCATGAAAACGGTGATTGATGGTAATTTAAACATCGAATTACCGCTGGATACATTTTTAGTAATGCCATCCGATGTCTATTTATATTCAGATGAAAATACGGTGATAATTAAGAATAATATTGTATTAAACAAGGATTTTAAATTCTGGAAATGCACAAGCTATTAAGTTTTGAATAAATAAAAGGGAGATAGTGGAATTTTTTTGAATTGTTAATAATTTCAATTTTGTGATATTTTACGAATGATAACTCTTACTTTCCAGTATGGGCTTCCATAAAATTGGATTTAATAATTAACTTTGTAGTATAGCATGAAAATATTGCAAATAGAAGTAAAAAGAGAATGGGTGAGATGATCTAAACTTTCTTTTTCAGTGCTAATACATACGGAAGATAACAACATAAATTTGAAAATATGAAAGAACAAATTGAAAAAATTTTTCCTGAGAAATCAGAAATTCCTAATCCCATTAATTTGCCATTTCCCATTCATCAAACAAAGTATTTAATCAATGGTGAAATACTGGAATGGAATGGATTATCGGAACAAGTTTATTCTCCTATTTATATTAAAGAAAATGAGACGTTTGAGAACTTTATTGGAAGCTATCCTTTAATGGATAAAGAGACTTCTTTAAAAGCTCTGGTTGCTGCAAAAAATGCCTATAATAATGGACAGGGTGAATGGCCATCAATGACCATAAAACAAAGAATAGAGTGCATTAAAAAATTTACTTTTTTAATGCGAGAGCAAAGAAATGAAGTGGTTAAACTGATGATGTGGGAAATTGGGAAAAGTTTAAAAGATTCTGAAAAAGAATTTGACAGAACAATTGAATACATCAACGATACCATCGACGCTTTAAAGGATTTGGACAGAGATTCTTCAAAACTTGTTATCAAACAAGGAATCATTGCACAGATAAGGAGAGCGCCATTGGGAGTTGTATTGTGCATGGGACCCTTCAACTATCCTTTAAATGAGACGTTTACAACCTTAATTCCTGCATTAACCATGGGAAATACGGTTGTTTTTAAACCTCCAAAACTTGGGGTTTTATTGCATTCGCCACTTTTGAATGCATATAAAAATTCTTTCCCAAAAGGAGTTGTAAATGTGATTTATGGCGATGGTCAGGAGGTTGTAGCACCAATTATGGAATCGGGAGACATAAATGTACTGGCTTTTATTGGTTCGTGTAAAGTGGCTGATATTTTGAAAAAACAGCATCCACAGCCACATAAATTAAAATCTGTATTGGGATTAGAAGCAAAAAATCCAGCCATTATTTTAGAGGATTGCGATTTTGATAATGTTGTAAAAGAATGTATCACCGGTTCGTTATCTTTTAATGGTCAGCGTTGTACGGCTTTGAAAATAATTTTTGTTCACGAAAATATTAAAGATGCCTTTATAGAGAAATTTGTAGAGGAAGTTGAAAAACTGGTTATTGGAATGCCTTGGGATGAAAATGTTTTCATCACTCCGCTTCCTGAACCCAATAAATCTGAACATCTGACTCATTATGTAGAGGATGCCATAAGTAAAGGAGCGAAATTGTGCAATCCTTCGGGAGGAATGAAAAATAAATCCTTCTTTTTTCCAGCAATTTTGTCTGAGGTAACCGAAGAGATGAAAATTTATCATGAAGAACAATTTGGACCGATTATTCCGATTGTTAGTTTTACCGATATTCAAAAACCTTTGGATTATGTTGTTAATTCAAATTATGGTCAGCAAGCAAGTATCTTTGGACAAGATTCAAAAGATTTAGCAATATTAATAGATACTCTTGTAAATCAGGTGTGTAGGGTAAATGTAAATGCTCAGTGCCAACGCGGTCCTGACGTTTTTCCGTTTACCGGCAGAAAAGATTCAGCCGAGGGAACCTTGTCGGTAAGTGATGCATTAAGAGTATTTTCCATCCGGACTTTGGTTGCTTTTAAAGAAAACGATTCTAATAAAAAGATTGTTACTGAAATAATTCAAAAACAAGAATCCAATTTTTTGTCTACTGATTTTATTTTGTAAAGGAAGGGGATTCAGTTACTCCGTTAATCTTCCTTAATCTTTTTTATCCACTGTATTATGCTTTTAATTTTTTCTGAGCTAACAAGCCATTCTTTGGAATTATTTTCAAGACTAGATATAGCAGGTCCGATATCCTGATTTTCAACTTCAATTTTTGCAGATGAATGATATTCATGAGCTCCAACCGTTTCATGTAATTTTTCAATATTAGTATCGTCAACGCCACATCCAGGCATAATAATTATTTGATTTCCTGCTTTTTCGACTAATTTTGCAAGCAGTTCAGCCCCTTCGGGAGCAGTGTTTTTTAGTCCTGACGACAAAATTCTATTAAAACCACAATTGATAATATCTTCTAAAGCTTGGAAAGGATCTACACTTCGGTCGAAAGCTCTGTGAAATGTAGTTTGCATAGTGCCAGTGGCCGATAATAATTTCAAACATTGCGACACATGAACATTTCCTTCGTTGGTAAGAATCCCAAAAACAACTCCTTGAATTCCAATTTCACGACAAAAAATAATGTCTTCCAACATAATTTCAATTTCTTCTTTAGAATAGACGAAATTTCCCGAACGGGGACGAATCATGACAAAAAATGGAATTTCTAAATTTTCTTTGGCCCATTTAATCATTCCATGCGAAGGAGTAATGCCACCTTCGGACAAAGACGAACAGAGTTCCAAACGATGAGCCCCCGCCTTTTGGGCGATGAGTGCACCTTTTATATCAAATACAGGGACTTCTAAAATCATGTAATTTAATTATTGATTAGAAAATTTGAATTTCGCTCACAAAAACCCAAGCATTATGACCAGCTCCTGATTTGCCTGCAGGGATTTTTCCAATACTATCGAAACTAATTCTCACATAGCGAACATTCTTTATTGATTTATTAAACTCTAAAATTCTTCCTGATTTTGTAATGTCAGAAGCACTTAATTCGCCTGCTTTTTTAAACTTTTTTCCATCCATGGAAACATCTATCTTCATTTTGCTTGGCAGGTGAATCCAACTTGCTTCTGCTTTTAAAGTATGAGCTATAATTTTTTCAATGTTTTGTGTTGTTCCCAAATCGATGGTTGCAATTAATGGATGTGATTGAAAGCCAAGCCACTCTTTGCTATTCCATGGAATGTGTCCTAAAATACCGTCTGTCAATGTATGCGGTGAGCCATGGCTATATGATTTTGCAGGCTGATGTTTCAGTTGGATTTTTGCACCTGTCGATTTTGATACAAAAAATGATTGCTCTGCTTTGCCCAAAACGTTCCCTTTGTCATCTCTTGTTTCTGCTTTTATGGTTTGATTTTTATGAATCAAAATAGGACGGGTGTATGGAATAAATGTTTCTTTACTGTTCTCAAATTCAGACTTATAATAAATTTTGTTTTCGGGATAAGCCTGATTCAATTTGAGTAAAATTTGGTGATTTATCGTATCGTTGATGATTTCGGTATTTATTTCATAAATTGATTTGGCATAATGGATGTCTCTTTTATCAAACTTTTGAAAATGATCTTTTAAGCGGATTAAAAAACTTTCATACTCTTTTTGTCCTTTTGGCGACCAAGCTACTTCCGACAGAGCACAAAGTCTGGGCAAAAGCATATATTCTACATGTTTCCATGTTTCAATGTATTCGGTCCAAAGATTTGCTTGAGCTCCCAAAATAAGCGTTCCCTCTTCGGCTGTTAAGGCTTCAGGGATAGGTTCATACGAATATACTTTAGAAAGCGGTGTAAAGCCACCTATAGCGAGCGGTTCATTTGAAGGATCGCCTTGATAATGATCAAAATAGCAATGAGAACCGGGAGTCATTACCGCATTGTTTCCATGTTTTGTGGCTGCAATTCCGCCTTCAATTCCCTGCCACGACATCACCGCAGCATTTGGAGCCAATCCTCCTTCCAGTATCTCGTCCCAACCGATAAGTTTACGATTGTGTTTGCTTAAAAATACTTCAATTCTTTTAATAAAATAACTTTGTAATTCAAACTCATTTTTTAGATTTTCACTTTTAATACGTTCCTGACAAACGGGACAGTTTTTCCAATTTATTTTTGGACATTCATCACCGCCAACATGAATGTATTCGCTTGGAAATAAATCCATTACTTCGGTTAAAACATCTTCAAGAAAGCTAAAAACAGTGTCTTTTGTGCAAAACACATCATCAAAGACGCCCCATTTTTGAATTACCGAAACTTCTTTTCCATGACACGAAAGATAGGGGTAGGCATGAATGGCTGCAACTGCATGCCCGGGCATTTCAATTTCTGGAACAACGGTGATGTGACGAGCTTTAGCATATGCTACCACTTCTTTAACTTCCTCTTGAGTGTAGAATCCACCGTAATAAATGCTGTCGTATAATTCTGTAGGACTGCTTGCATGGCTAATTAAGGTTCCATTTCTCCAGCCCCCTTTTGAAGTGAGTAGTGGATGTTTTTTAATCTCAATTCGCCATCCTTGATCATCGGTTAAATGCCAATGAAAAGTATTCATTTTGTAATAGGCCAAAATGTCTAAATATCTAAAAATGTTCTCTTTAGGGAAAAAATGTCGACTTACGTCCAGGTGCATTCCACGCCATTTAAAACGCGGATAGTCATTAATGTTATAGCAAGGAATAGGATGTGTTTCCTTTATTTCGGTGGGCAACATTTGCAAAAGAGAAATAAGACCGTAAAAAATCCCGCTTTTTTGTCCCTTGATTTTAATAGATTGAGAATTCATCTCCATTTGATAGGCTTCCGCTTTAAAATCATTCGAGAAAATAATTTCAATGTTTGGCACTTCAGGTACATTTTTAGTAACTGGAAGTTTAAATCCATAATAGGATTGCAAGAAATGGTTAAAACATAAAATTTCACTCAATACATTGGAATGCCTCGTATAGATTGGCGTTTTTGGGGTTAAGCTAAAATTTTGATTTTGATATTTTGCATCAACTGGATTTGGAATTATTGGCAGATTTTGATTTTGTGCTGAAATCAAAATGGAAACTAAAAATAGGGTGAAAAAAGTTTTCATCGTTTTTTTGCAACCAAAGTACTAAATTTTCCTATATTACATGAACTAAATTGATTTGATTTTTTAATTGTAAGTTAAGTTTGTTTTTTGAATGATTATTTTTGATTCGTCTATGAACTTTTTTAAAATGATTTTGTTTTTAAACTTATTAAATTTTATTTGTCAATAACTATTCTTTTTTCAGAAATATTATGCTTTCAATTTTGTTATTATTGTAAGCAATAAATGCAGTTTCATTGCGTATATTTAATGTAAGAGTTTGATTTATGAAAAAAGAGTTTATTGGATTGTTTTTATTATTATTATTTGCAATGAGTTTTTCATTTGCTCAAGAGGATGAAAGCGAAGGCGAATGCATTGAAAAACTTGAAAAAAAGATTCAAAAAACATATGATAAAGCGGTTGAAGCACGCAAAAAAGGAAAACGAGAAGAAGCCAGATCTTTGTTTTTAAATGTTATTGAAGCCGAACCCGACTTTCCTAATGCTTATTATTTTTTAGGATTAAGCTATTTGCGTGAGATTCAAAACCAACCCTCTGAATATAATAGCAGAGAGATTATGGAATATCAGCAATTATTGCCTCAGCGGATGAGTAATGCTATTCAATATTTTTCAAAATCAATTGAAGTTTGTGCTGATTATAATATTCAAACCTATTATTTTCTCGGAAAACTATATTATACCAAAGAAATGTATAATGAATCTGCAAAGTATCTTAAGCATTATGTTTCAAATAAATCACTTATTCGGAATGAAGAAGACTTTCAAGATGCAAAGCTACATTTAAAATATGCCGAGTTTTATGATGAAGCATATCGTAACAAAGTGGATTTTAATCCTCAAATAGTTCAGGGAGTTTCTTCAAATCTTGATGAATATTTATTCTGCATTTCTCCCGACCAAGGAAACATGTATTATTCGAGAAGGATTCCTCAAGAAAATGTTCGAATGGGAGGAATTCAGACGCAGGCTAAAGATATTGAACGTTTCTATTTTAGTACGTACAATTTCAATAAAAAACAATTTTCCAATGGCGAAGAGATGCCTTCTCCTTTTAATCAAAGCGAAAACGAAGGAGGAGCAAGTATTACTGTGGATAATAAATACATGGTTTTTGTGCGATGTTTTAACATGATTAATAGATA
>JAQUHH010000337.1 GCA_028683685.1 Bacteroidales bacterium | reverse complement strand
ACTCATGAAAGTAGATGTTTTACTAGGACTGCAATGGGGAGATGAAGGCAAAGGCAAAATAGTTGATGTTTTAACACCCAACTATGATATTGTTGCCCGTTTTCAAGGAGGTCCTAATGCTGGTCACACCCTCGAATTTAACAACAAAAAATTCATTTTAAACACCATTCCTTCCGGAATCTTCCGCGAAGGTGCAACCAATGTCATTGGTAATGGAGTGATTATCGACCCACATATTTTAGTAAATAAAGAGATAAAGTCTTTGGGAACAGAAACCGACGTTCGATCATCGCTTATTATCTCAAAAAAAGCACACCTCATCATTCCCTCTCATAAACTTCTGGACTTTGTTTATGAATCTCATAAAGGGAGCCAAAAAATTGGTTCAACATTAAAGGGAATTGGACCCACATATACCGACAAAGCTGCTCGAATCGGACTTCGTATCGGCGATATTTTCAATCCTGACTTTGCTCAACAATATCAGAATCTTAAAGAAGCACACATAAGAATTGTCAACACTTATTCAATTGATTTTAAAGATGTTAAATTTGATGGAATGAATTTCGATGAGTATGAAGCCAATTGGTTTAATGCTGTTGACGAATTAAAAAAATTCAAATTTGAAAACACCGAATATTTCTTAAACCATGCACTCAGAAACGGCAAAAATATTTTAGCAGAAGGAGCTCAAGGAACTTTGCTTGACATCGATTTTGGCTCCTATCCATTTGTCACCTCTTCTAATACCACAACAGCCGGCGTATGCTCTGGTTTAGGCATTGCCCCTTCAAAAATTGACAAAGTATTTGGAATATTTAAAGCATATTGTACACGCGTTGGTTCAGGACCTTTCCCCACTGAATTATTTAATGAAACAGGGAAGCGAATGCAAACTATTGGAAATGAATTTGGCTCCACAACAGGTCGTTCGAGACGCTGTGGTTGGCTCGATTTGCCTTTGCTTAAATATTCTTGTATGCTTAATGGAGTTACTGATTTGATTATGATGAAAGCGGATGTAATGAATGATTTTGACGAAATTTCAGTATGTAATAATTATAAAATAAAGAATATATTAACTGATGAAACTCCCTTTAATTTCAATGAACCCATTGAGGCACAATATATTAAAATGAAAGGCTGGAATTCAGAAATTAAATTAAACCATATTCCAAAAGAACTAAAAAACTACATGGAATTAATCGAAAACGAAACCCAATTGCCCATTAGCATCATGTCATACGGACCTGACCGAGAAGCAACTCAAATTTTAAAACCTTAGTAAATAAAACATACATAATTATGGCACAAAAAAAGCTAAACACCCGTCTAAAAGTTATCATTTTGAGCATAATTTTCATCTCATTATGTACACCTATTCATCTATTTTCGCAGAAGATAAAAAAAAGTGATGTCCCTCAAGTTGTTCAAGAAACACTTGTTCGTGAACATCCTATGGCAAAAATAAAAGAGTGGTCTATTGAAGACAAACTCTATGTAGCAATAATTAACGAGGACGGCATGAGTGGTAGGGTTTTTATTGAGGCAGATGGAAAATGGGAATTGTCGAAATTTGAAACTTCTACCAGAGAACTTCCTGTAAAAATCACGGATTATGTGAAAAATAATTATCCAAATTTTATTGTTTCTGAGTGTAGCATCGCTATTAATCCAACAGATCGCACCTATTATTATCTTGAAGTAAAAAGAACAGGTATTGGTGCTGGATTGCCATCTAAATTAAAATTTTCAACCATTGGCGATTTAATGCATCGCGATGATCCAGAGGGCTTTACAATTCAAGAAACGGCTACTGAAAATGAAGTAGAGAGAAGAGAAAGATTAGCAAAAAATCCAGATGAAAGAAACAAGGATAAAAAAAATAAAGAAGAGAAAAAAGAACCTGACTATATTATAAGCCAAGGTTCTGTTCCTGCTCCTGTTACAAAAACATATTTAAAAAAATTTAGAGGCGAAACAAATCCTATTTGGAAACATAAAGAAGGAGACACAACTTACGCTGTTGAATGTGTTTATAGAGAGTTAAAAAACAAAGCAATCTTTCACGAAAACGGAACATGGATTGAAACACGTTCAGAAATGATAGAAAAAAGCATGTTTGGAGCTGTACGGAAATTTTTAAATGAACATTACTCAGGATTTAAATATGTTTATGCCGAAAAAATTGTCAGAGCAGACAAAAATAATGGATATGAAACTCGTATTATTCAAAAAAAACATTCTAAAAGCAAATTAGAAACTTTACTTGTTTTCGATAAAAGCGGTCGGATTTTTAAAACCTATCTTCCAGAAGAAATAATCCAAAAAGAAGAACAAACACCAAGTTCTACCGATATAAAATTTGCAGAAAAATTTGAACAAGACAAAGAAAATCTGGCTAATGGTTCACAAAAAATGGAAAATACCGAAATAAATATTCGAGAATTGCCCAGCCCTATCATCAGCTACATTAAAGATAATTACTCCGAATTCAGAACAAAAAAAGCATACTTTATTGAAGATGAAGATTTGGGAAATGCCTATCTTGTAAAAGTTCAAAAAGACGGAATAAATCAACCTTCTGTTGAACTTTTCTTTGACAAATCTGGAGTATTTCTTCGTTCAGAAGAT
>JAQUHH010000336.1 GCA_028683685.1 Bacteroidales bacterium | reverse complement strand
CAAAACATCTACATATTTGGCTGCCACTGATGCTTCTTCGGCAGTATGAATATCGGTAACCACAGGAAGTTGTAACTTTTCGCCTACATTGTTCAAAACTTCCAAAGCTTTCAAATCTCCAATTCCTGTAAAGGAATCCAGGCTCGAACGATTGGCTTTTCGGTACGAAGCTTTGAAGATTAGATATATGTCTAAACGATGGCAAATTTCTTTCAAAACAGAAGCGATTTCAAATGGCATTTGTTCATTTTCGACCACGCATGGTCCTGCCATCAAAAAAAACTGTTTCCCTGCTTTTCCTTTTATATCATTGTAAATCAACTCACTATTCATAACATTAAATTCTTTAATACATTAAAATTTATATCCAAAAGTAGCAAAACCTCCCAAGGTGGCCTGCCAAAAATTTAAAGAATAACAACCCGCTTCAATATAAATTCTCTTCTTATTCACCAAAGCCAATTCCAAACCAGGACTTATGCTTCCGTATCCCGTAGCATAAACAAATGGGGAAACCCGAAGCGATTGATTGAAAAAACAAGCATTGAATTTAAACATGGCTTCAAAATTCCGTATCGAATTTGGAAAATATCGAACATATGTTTCAGCTCCAAAAGATTTATAAAAACGATAAGAAACTCGCATCATTACTGCCATGGGCAAAAGCATATAATAATCTTCGCTGGTTTGGGGATACACAATCGAAGTCCGAATACTGTCTGCAACAGAACTTAGAGAGCTTGCCTCATCAGCTTGAGTAATATCGATAAGTTCAATTCCAGAAAATAGATGGTGTATCTCTTTTTCTGACGACAAAGCATTTTTCCATTTCAAATATCCCAAATCTTCAATTCCAATATTAAAACCAAAGCGGTTTTTATATTTTGCACCGTAAAACAAAGAAGCATTCATTCCTTGTCCTTTAAAAAATGCCAAACTCGCAGTATCGCTTCTTTGAAGAGTGTATTGAGCATCTAAAAACAAGTCATATCCGTTGGCTTGGGTGTAAAATGAACCAGAGCGAACGTTGGCGTGGAAATGAGAAAAACTTTTTAGATATCCAAAACTAAAACCATAATAGTGCTGAAAATCATCTCTTTTCGCGACATATTTTGCAAATCCCAAGCGAACTCCTCCGTAATCAAAAGCATTAATTTGAAAATCTTTTAAATCAATTTGCTTTCCCACCGTCGCTTGATTTCCTTGCAATAATAAACGTGCATGTTGCTCCGAAAAATTAAATTCTCCCACATTTTTATATCCTATTCCAAAAAACAGCATCGTGTTTTTACCAAAAATCTCATCTGTTCTATGAGCTGTCATAATTTCAGAATTCAAAGAAAAACCGCTGGGATTCGATTTTTTAAACGATGATAAATTCTCATTTTTTATCTCTTCGGAGATATTTCCGCCAAAGATAAATGGTTTTACCAAACTCATTTTCGCATTTGAAACAGAAGCAATTGCTGAGCCTCCAATTGTCAGAATATGTCGTCCTTGAATAGTTTCATTTTCTAAAAATTGATTTTCTTCGATATTATTTAAAAATGACAAAATGCCTTGAGCTTGACCAATTGAGCCAATGCAAAGTATAACAAACAATATCGTAATTTTCAATCTCATTTACAGCTCTATATTAATATTGAAATCTCCACTAATTTTAATATCCATTTTTTGAAAATCATACAAATCAACCGTATTTCCCTGATGCGAATTTGTTTTTATAAATAGATGCATTCGCTTATTTTTGAGAAGAGAATTGATTTGTTGCTTATTGAGCGGTATTTCTATCAAACTACTCACCGCATCGGTGACTCCCGAAATAGGAACAGCTGATTGAATAAGGGAATTTCCATCCAAAAGAATCGTTTCTACTTGATTTTGAGCATTTAACAACTCTATTTTTAAATTAAAACTCAAAGGGTAGCTATTTTCCACTCGAACATATAATTTTCCATTTTCCAAAATATCATCATCCATTTCAACTTTATAATCAAGCGTATCTGAAAAACATAAATCGGAAATTTTAACCGACAATGGCAGTCGAATATTAAGCAAAGCTTCAATTTTTGAAGATTTATACACAAAATCGTTTCCCCCGGATATATTTCCCCATGGATTAACTTCATAAACATATGAATAGACTAGATAATCGGGTAATGTTTCAAAGAGTTCTTTCACATTAGTATTTGAAAATGAAATTGATTTTTGTGTAGGCGTGTATGAATTCAGCCAGGGTCCATCCTCTTTTGCTCGTGTAATATTTTGAAATCTAAAAACATCGCTGCCCGAAAGCACAACAGAATGATTATTTTTAGTATTAATGGCCATCAAATCATTCAATTTAAACTTTAAATCGGCTCCGATGCCATTAAAAATATCCAACCAAACATCTACATTTTCCAGCTCAATAATGCCTCCAGATAGTTTTTTAAACACATCCAACTGAGTTGTATCTGGACCATTTGCATTTAGCGTTGAACCCAAATATCCTTTGGCATGAGCAATGGTCAGCGATTCGAATTTGGTATAAAAAGAAAACTCTTGTCCTTGCGATACATTTGCTGTATTGGCATTTTCGTAAATACTTAATTTACTAAACGTTTGCAAACGATTGAATTGATTTCCGTTGACTC
>JAQUHH010000055.1 GCA_028683685.1 Bacteroidales bacterium | reverse complement strand
TAGACTCAAGTGATACTTTTGAGAATTGCTCCTCAAATGTCTTATTTGTGTCAAGTTCGTACATGGTTATGACTGCTGGTTGTGCGATGAACACGTCTGTCATTTGTTTCTTAATTTCGCTAATTAATTGTGCCATATAGTTTTATTCAAATGTAAAATCAAAAGTAAAATCAAATATTTTGTAAGCAATTGCCTCAACATCGAGAGCAGTTGCAGGGTGTAAATTGTTATTTTTGTAGTAGCTGA
This sequence comes from Bacteroidales bacterium, assembly GCA_028683685.1. GTDB lineage: Bacteria > Bacteroidota > Bacteroidia > Bacteroidales > WCHB1-69 > JAQUGA01. The sequence goes on along the minus strand of JAQUHH010000055.1, from coordinate 10,750 downwards.
ATGTTTTTTCGTCTGATATTTGAGCAATGGACAAAATGTGTCCTGTACTCAAATCATCTGTTAATGAAATTTGAGCAAACAATGCAGCATCAAATGCCTCTTCAACATTGCCTGTATGTTGCAAAGCGATGTCGAATATCGTTTGATTGTTAAGTACAACTGCTTCACGCCTGTACTCGCTAAATAGCTCAATAGCATCGTTATTGCCTGTAACGGAATAAACGAACCCAGGAAGTGCGAGAACTTCAATTTCGGTGTTAAAATCGGTTGCTGGAGTAATCGAATTAGAGATGAAGTAATTAACTGTTTTTTTGTCAGCAATTGCAGGAACGAAGTCAAAAACAGTTCCTGAAGCAATCTGGTCAGTTAAAGAAATATCGACCAGTACCGACATCTCAACCGCCTCTTCGATGCTACCTGATGAGATGAGTGCGATATCGAAAATGGATTGATTATTTTGAACTATTATTTGTTTTTTTGGTTCAGGGAACACTGCAATTCTGTCGTTATCTCCTGAATTTGAGTACTGAAATTCAGGCAAATTAATCGCTTCAATTTCAGCATTATAGGCAGTAGCCGGAATGATATTATTTGAAGCGAAATAATCAGCTATTTTTTTGTCCAGGAATGCATCATAATTTATGATAGTACCTGCAATAAAATTATCCGTTAAAGATAAGTCATTCAACTGTGCTATATCAAATATAGCCTCGAGACTTCCTGCAGTTAGCAATGAAATATCGAATATTGACTGATTATTTTTAACTGTGATTTGCATTATTATAAAATTCTTAATTTTCTCAAAAAGTAAAAGATCCCAAATACTGAAGCTGTTATTATGATTCCAGCCAAAGCTATTCCAAGATTTTGAAGTAATTTTTGAAACCAACTCAAGGACTTTTCAACGTACTTTAATTCAGTTTTAAATGTGCTTGAATCGCTTGAGTAATACCTATCCTTCATTGTCAAATAGATGCTCACAGAATCACATTCGCATTCAGCCGTAATGTAATTATCACGAATAACTATATTCGCATTTGCGGATGTTTTGCCTTGAAGTGTTCTAATTTGCTTCATATAAACATTTCCCAAACTGTCACACTCGAGCAATGCGGACACAGTAGCCCTGTCGGCAGGAATGAAGACAGTGCTATCACGAACCACCTCACGATATTCGACAACAGTTTTTGTTATTGTTTCAACATTGCGAGTCTTGCAGCTATAAGCCGTCAAGAGCACGAAAAACAAGAGAATCAAGTTTCTTTTCATTTCGCTTTGAAAGTTTAGGTTTTTTATAAATATTACGTTCTGGAACACCATAAAACCGCAGTTTTGCAGGAACATCAAAACTTGGACAAGCTTTTGCTGCCACTTGATTATGTCCCAGTATCCACGCATTAGGATATTTCTCTAAAAAATTGAAAATATAAACTTTCAGCACTGAATCCTGAAAGTGAGTTAATGTGTTTTTCGCATAGCTATAACTCGAATCCATACCGCCTACGTATACTACATGTCTGAGAACCCTGTTGTAACCAACAGCACCGTTTGCAATTTCGGAAACCTGCACAATCGTATCGTCATTGTAACTAATTAGATTTACCAATGCGTTCAATTCCAACACATCATTGTAGCCGGGCTTTTTCCAACCACGACCGCCACGACTCCGTGTGCGTGTGTGGAAATTGGCAATTTCGGTTGCCCTCACATCCCTGCCTTCGGGCGATGCAGAACAATGTAGCATTAACCCCTGCAACTCATTAGAGTTCGTGTTGAGTGGTTTGGGATCGCTAAGCAAAACAGCCAACGACATCGCAATCGACACGCCGACTATACCAATTATCGACTTATTTTTTGTTTTCATCTTGCTTTATTTTCATTGCATTTTTACATTTACGAACTATCCACTCAGCGAGAACCTTCCCTAAAATCCCTGCCAAACCGCCAATGACACCAAAGATGAAAACCTCCATCATCGATTGTAAAGGAATCCCCTGTACCGCTATAATTATATAGCCAAACATAGTGCCACCAGTGGCTGATGCGATATTGTTACTCATAATATATCAACTTCAAATTTGTTATTTCCGATCGTTACCTTCGTGTTCATTCCATCAGCCTTGTACTGTTTAGTAAGCTCATTTATGAACTGTTGTTTGTCTATATCTACTTTTTTCAAGTATTTTGAAATTCCAAAGCCCAGCACTGGATGCTCTTTTAATTCGCCAGGGAACATTTCAGCGATAATTCGACATCGCTGAGCGTTAATGTTATCAACGACCATTCCTGATGTTATAATGCCAGACGAGTCCTTTTTTACAGAAACTACAACCTGATTATTATCGTCCAATTTGATGCCGTTCATATCAGTGCTTTATTTTAGTGTTTTCTAAATCAGAAAGCTGTGTATTATCAAAAACCAATGTCGAATCTGGAGGCACGGCAGCAGAAGCTGCAGTGGTAAGAACTGGAGTTGCAGGAGCACCTGAAGGATATGGCACATAAGCATGCTGATGGCTTTTAAGCTTCGCTTCAATTCGATTAATCTTAGTTATAAGCTCCTCAATTTTAACCAATCCTTTAAAACTACCCTCATTGAAAATAGCTCCCTGCGCATCAAACAAGAGCGACATTTCTCCTATTTTGATTTTAATGCGCCCAACCTCCGAACACCTCAAAACAACAGCTTCAGTCTTTTGCCCCTCGATAATTCCAACAATTACATTGGAATCGACATCGGGATAAATGGTAACATAGCTCTCGAGCGAATCATCAATTGCATTCAAACGCACATCAAAAAGAGTAGGTGCATTATCTCGATGCACGTCACATTTTGTACTTGTGACATTTTTTGCAACACCGGTAACAATCTCCGAAATCTGAAACTTCTTTGACATTTTTCTCATTGCGAGTTCTATTGATTCTTCGAGTCCCATAATTATACTTTAAACTGCCTTTAAAATGCTTTAATTTGAAAAGAAAGCGTCACCGTCGTACAATGACGCTTTTTTTGTATATAAACCTCTTGTGCGTTAATTATCGAGCCTATAACTCAATGTGTTATTTCTGCTAATCCCCGAATCCGAAGAGTAAGTAATATCAACAGCTTCAATCAGATACTTTCCTGATCGAGAAATGTCGTCCTTGTCTTCAATTTGAAGAGCATCTCCTGCATGCGTTCGTGGCGTGCCAAATCCAGTAATAGAACCAGTGTAGCCATCGTAACATCTTTTGTTATAAATAGACTCACCGTATTTTCTCAATTCCGCTTCAGTAAAACTGCCCGGATAAGTGATATTAATTACAGACGCATCTGCATCCTTGCTTCCAACTTCAACTGTCTTTTTTTTGTTTGCAGAATCCACACACGTAACTTTTACTTTCAGCTTGAAATCCGTTTTTCGCTTAAACTTCAAATCGTTGCTTTTTGTAAAATCACCAGCCACACTAGTTGGATTCAAAACGTAAGCATGTGTAGCTTGCATCTGTTTCATATCAACTAAATCTCGCAATCCAACTCGCAACACGCCATTTTTCAAGCGACTATAAAGCCCGTAATCCTCCTTTATTTTATTCAAAACATCATATACAGATGCATTATCAATCTGAAATCGACCAAGCGGAACCACCGGACACTCAACAGTAATTCCCGAAGGAACTATTTCTCTTAAAACCTGCAACAAAGTTGCAGACCTCCAGCTTTTGATGACGTTTGTTTGTCGCAAAATATAAGACTCATCTTCGCACAATAGCACAAGAGGCAGATCACTTTCAATTTCTCTAATGTAACCTGTAAACTCGACCTCAATGTCAACATTGTCCTCTTTGTAGTAACCAAAACTGATCGTCACAGGGTCACCGACTTTGAATTGCTCCAGAATCGTTTTTTGATCATTCAGCCTGTAGTGTTTAGGAATCGTCAGCTTTGCAACATTAGAAACCTCATTAATACTTTCTGTGATTTTTATACTCGTCACATTGTCGAGCTTCACATTACCGAGCGTAACGTAAGACAGCATGTTCATAAACAGCATCATACTTAGTAATCTTTTCATTGTTGTTTTTTAAAAATTGATTATTGATTGATTAATTGATATTCAAGAGGTCTAATTGCTCGTGATACAAATTGATAACTAATCGTATCTTCAAATCCCTCCACAAATTCGAGCGTGATGTCTTTAATATAGATGGCCTCTACACCAACCCGATTAAGGATTTCACTAGCAACATTCCATTCGCCGTTATATTCAAAAATTTTGTTCAAAGCCTCCATTTTGTCAATCGGAAACTGATGCTCAACCATATCGATTAACAATCCACGCCATCCAACTTCGTACGGTTCTGTGCCGTATCGCTCAATGACTTCAAAATCGCTATTATCAATAGGTGTAACAATCAATTTCTTTGAGCGCTTCAAGCTCAACATCGGCGGCGTGGCAAAAATTGTATTATAATCTTCAGTAAGCTGACTGTAAGCAAACCTATACTTTTCCGAGCCTCTATAAAGAAGTATATCTTCAAATGTACCTTCGCTATTAACATACGCAGAAACATTTAGCGGGCTAACATAACCATCCAAACCCAAGCCCAAAAGAGAGCCAGGAATAAAACCAAATGCAGCGTTAAATCTTGATGTTAAGTCGATGTTCATTATTATAACTTTACTCCTTTTAAAAATCCTTCTTCAGCTAGAAATTTCAACTCCTTAATGCGGCCTGCAAACTCCTCGTCTGTCAAATCGTCAGGGTTTTCCTTGAAAAACAGACGAATCATTGCATTGTACTGCCACCACGACTCCTCTTCGGAACTTAACGGGACATCCGTTTTTGCGATGTCCCGAAGTTCCGTTATAAGTTTTTTATGACAGCCTTCCGAACTGGAATCAACTCACTCAAGCCCGACAAGGCTCCGTAAAATAGTCCGTCATCCGCCAACACCTCGTCTAGGTGTGATAGAATGCAGTTTTTTACGAGAATTTCATCCGCTTTTTTCGGATCAGAATCGGACCAGCGACGATAGTTCCCAACAACGATTCGTGAAGGAACGCACGCCAAGACCTCCTTCATTTCGGAAGAAGAATCATCAATAGGCAATTGGATTATTTTCACATTGTTTTGACCGTGCTTTGCTTTTGCAGCAACAACCATGGCTTCTGTGACACCTGCAGGCAATATAATTTCTTTTGACATTTTGCTTTTTTTAAAGATTAATTACTTATTGAACGACATGTCCAACACAAATAGATCGTAGTCGTATTCCAGCTCGCTATCCGGCGATATATTACGACCATTTCCCTGAAATTTCGCAAGGACGTAATCCTCAATCATTTCGTTTTCGGCATTGAAAATAACGACTGAAATCGGAAAAGGTCTTAGCTTCGCCAACTTACCGCCAGGCGCTATTTTTTCAAAACCAGCGATTACGTCGAGAGGCAATGTAATCTTACACGTCATCTCCTCAGCACCCATTCGCCAGCCTCGTGGTTCTCGTTTCAACCCCCTTGAGTACTCATGCGCATTTTGCGAGTTGTACTCTATAGAGCTTGGATTCACATCATGCATTCCTGCAACCGTGACAACTACGTCACCTGCAGAATACACTTCACCCATTCTAACTACTCTAGCCATAACTTATAAACTTTTTAAATTTAAAACACCTTCAATCGAATTCACACAACCGGTTGGTATCACGCTGAATTGTTGATTCAATATTTTTTCAACCAGCAAATCAGAGTCAGGGTCAGTAATCGTAATCCCCTCAGAGATTAACTGTTTTCCAGCCAAAGCACGGAACGCAGCGTTACCAACCTCGTTGTAATACGAAATTAGTCCAGCTGGCAATTTGCCACCTTCAAGAGGTTTAACTTTTTTCACTTCAGGCAACAGAGCGATTCTCAACGCTCTCTTTGCCATGTCGAATGTGTGACTGTAGTAGATTGTATGTTGATTCATATTGCCATCAGCATCGACTAAAATCGGTGCACAAACATGCCCATCGTTCCACCACACGCCAGCCTGTCCTGGATCCTCGACCAGGAAAACATAACCCTTTGCATCCATTGTCTCAAGGCTGTCATACATTTCCGCATACGTTTTGTGATTTGAAAAACCGGGTTGTAAAAATGCAAGTTTAACTGCATTTTGCAAATTCATAGTTTCAACTTCACCCGGATTACGATTCCATGCCTGTGCTGCAATGCATCCCAAAAATGTTCCAACATCTGCGAACTTCTTACCCAAAACCGACAAGGTGTCCGCATAGCCCCAGTCTTGACCAATCACAACTGTTAGCTTATGTGCAGAAAGAAGCACTCCAGGCAAAACCTCCGTTGCACCTATTACCAATGCACGCAAATTTGGCAAACTAGCAACCGTGTCGCCCAAGCCACGCCCTTCAATTATTACATGCAATGGCCTGTCCTGCTCATTTGCCCAATCAGCAAATGCCTGCAATGGCTGCAACGCATCCATCACATCCTCGCTCATGCCATCCACTACTGTCTCAGAGTAGCCAGTTACTGGATTCAATGCAAAAACAATGTCCGAAATGTTACCACCAGCCTCTATAACGAGCGTCTTCGCCGCCGTAATCATAGCGACAGGCGCTGCATCTGTTTGAGCAACGACCAAAATATTCAACGCTTTACCTTCTCCGGCAATTCGATAGAACTCATCAATGTGTCGTCTAATTCGCACATCATTGTCATTGTCATATTCGGCAGTAATCCCAATAGCTTCAGCATCAGATGGACGTGTTAGTCGATAGTGCTTATTAAGCACCAACTTGTCGACTACAGCAACACCACCCGTAATTATCGCAAATTCACGACTGTCTCCAGCCGTATTTGGTCCAATTTTGCCTTCTACAATATTCACTCTTTTCAAGCCCATTATTCCTTGGTTTTAAGTTCGTTCATTCTTTTTGTTGCATGAGCAATGATAGTTTTACGATTGAAGCCTTTTTTTTCAGCCTCAACTACCTCTAATATAGAATCAACATCTGTACATGTGTCAATGTAGGCATTCACCTCTTTCACAGTAGCAATGTCGTTTGTAGATTCTGCGATTACCGCCTTGGTATCAGGCAAACCAACACTCTCTGTTGAAGCATCAATGCTCACATATCTGTCATGGTCGCTCGAAACACTATTTTTCGCATCACTTTCCAATCGAAAAAACTCACCTTTGTCATTAACAAAGATTGATTTCACATTGTGCTTTTCAGCCAGCTCGATGCCTGTTTTAATTTGTTCTTTACTTATTTTCACTTTGCTTTTTTTAGATAAAAAAATAGCATTCAGACGCACAGAGGTGCATCTGAATGCATTAAATTACAGACCAGTAAGCTGTGTTAATGCGATTGTAGCCTTTTTAGAGACATCAGCATCAACCGTAATTGTAAGCGTTCCAGTACGCTGTGCACCAGCATTTATAGCCGCCACAACAGTAACTGCATTACCAGATTTGGTTGCAGAGAACCCCTCACCGGTAACGGCAATAGAGAACGCACCAGTAGCCGTAACCGCCGCCACCTTGCTTTCACCAGCTGTCACAAACTCCATCGTCTCAGGAGCAACAGTCACAGACTGAACAGCCTCTCCTGGAAAATCAGAAACAATTGCACCAATCGCTTGACTGATACTAGGCAGCGCCACAAAATAGTTTCTGAAAGAAACCTTAGAAACTTGGTATTCAGGATCAGTCGTTGCATCGCTGTAATACATTTTAGTTTTCCCAGTCGCTTTTCTAGCCAAAGAGGGAGTGAATACAACAGATGCCATTCTGAAATCAGATGTAGCAGTACCACCAAAACTCAATTTCTCCAAAGTCGAAACTTTGAAATATGGGTTTCTCACATACGAACGAATTTCAAATCCCAACTGTGAGTCTACAACTCCTGTTTTCCAATTCGTCAAGGTTTTAAATAGATCTTTATCCTCCAAAATCAAGTCATTAACATGATCAGGACACAAAACCAAACGCATGCCGTCAACCTCAATTTCGGCAGCCGAGAATTTCTCACGAAGAGTAACGATGTCTGCCCAGCGCAAACGTCTACGAGTGCCGTCAGGCGTTACACTACCAGTTGTTTTGATAACCGGCGTTTTTGCACTATTAGATGCAGGCGCCAATGCATGAATTGCTTTTCGCAAACGATTTTTTACCAGTGCATTTCCATGAGAGTTTTTTACTTCTCCCATTTTGTCATACGACAATGCGTGCAACTCATCATCCGAGACTGGAGTTACCTTCGTTTGATACTTATCAAGCACAATTGGAACGTTTTCTCCATTCAGTTCCTGCATCGGGATTGGGTAGGTTGTGTTGTTAATCAGCACATCCGGCTCTACTCCGAAAAAAGTCGCATTAATAACCTGTACCTCGTCATCTCCAGTTACATACTGTGACTTGTCAGGGATTCCGTCCAGAAATGAATCTTTGATGCCAGACGTGAACGCTTTAATCACCTCTTTCTCCCATACCTCACGATAGACAGTCGCCATCGACGCACCTACGGGCATCGGAATGAATGATGCAGCAAAAAGAATTGACACGAGGGGAATAGCAGCTTCGGGAGCACCAACAGCAGCACTAATCAACACGCCACTAACCATTGCGATTAGCAGGGAAAAAATTACAGAAAAAATTAGTTTTGTTTTCATTGTTTTTTAAAAGATTGGTTGTTTTTTGATTTAATTAAAGAACTGGATATGAGCCATACTCAGCCTTGTACAACTCTTTGAATTGTGCCGGATTTTCGGCCGGCATTTTTTCCAAAGCCATAGGATCATGTTCCTGATACCAGTTCCAATTTTTCACACCAGCATTAGCCGATGCACCGGTACCTTCATTCACGATGTGCTGAGCAATAGGTGTCGTAGGGACTATTGACCCCAAAACAGCCTGCAAGGTTTCAACCCCAGAGTTCTTACCAATATTCTCGTACATCGCACGAGCTTGGTCGATAGTTTGCCCTGCTTGAGCCTTGATTTTGCCAGCCGTAACAGCCTCGTCAAGCACAGCCTTAATAGTGTTCTCAGCTTTCAGTCGAGCTTCATTTTGCATTGTGTCCAATTGCGTTTGAAGCCCCTGGAACTTGTTTTTTAGTGCAGCCAAAACTGCCGCTTCACCACTTTCAGCAGTGAGACCTTCTAATGCGAAGGTCGAAATAATTAACGCTAAATTCATAATTGATTTTTGATTTTGATTAGTATTCTCCAACACAGCAGCATAACGACCATAGACATTCTCTATATCCATTTTTGCAACTATTTCTTTATCCAAATCCTTAATAGACTTCACTATAGACGGAATGATTTTTTTTGCCAACCCAAGCTCGACCATCTCCGTAGCATTGAGCCAATTGTCACGACCGTTCAAATACTTAGACGTAATTTCAGCCGCATCCTTCCCCGTTCTCTTCACGAGAACCGCCACAAAATTAGATTCCATGTCACGCAACAATTTTACCTGAGATTCAAGCTGGTCAGCATCACCTTCGACAAACCCAGATGGCCTGTGCATCATTCCAAATGCATTTTCGGCAATTGTCACATTATCACACGCCGACAAAATGAAACATCCCATACTTGCAGCCACACCCTCAATTTCTATACTAATCTCAAGAGACGATTTCTGAATCGCATTAAACATAAGATTGCCTTCAAAGACAGAACCGCCGTAACAGTGTAGCCTAATTAACAACTCTGTATGACCCTTTGCTTCAACATCATCTAGTAGTTGCGAAAAAGTATCGCCGTTAGCGAACCACCCCCCGATGAGGCCGTACATTTTTACTTCTGCTTGTTTTTTCGTGATTGACTTGAATATCATTGCCTTTTTTCTTGCAATAATACACTCGATTTTGACAAAAAAACATTTCGTCTCAAAGTCACTTTATAGCTTCATAAAGCCACTTTACAGTTTCATAAAGTCACTTTAAGACAGATTACACATTGCTCACATAAGAGTGTATTTTTGTTTTTCAAGTTAAAAAAAGATGAAAAAACACACATCCAGTTCTAAAAAAAAGGAGGTATCTAATGCAGAAATAAAATATGCCGAGATGCTCTACTGCGAAAGAGGCATGTCACCTCAGGCAATCGCTGGAGAAATAGGGCGAAATATCAAGACGATATATGCTTGGCGTGACAAGGGCATGTGGGACGAAACAAAAGAAATGTTTGATTCAGGACCAATTCAACTGAAAAAGATACTTCTAAAAGAGGCTATTCGCATAACAAAAGGCGAAGTCCGACTTGACGAAGACGGTAATGAGATTAAAAGCATTGATGCAGATAGCTTGAGCAAGGTGATGAAAGCTTATGACTATATGTCCACAAAACTGTCACCAACAATAATAAGAGATGTATTTGTCGAATTTGACAACTACATGGCTGGCGTTGACCCCAAATTAGCATTTGATTTCACCAAGTACCACAAACTGTTTTTACAAGAGAAAATTAGCCAGGAATGATAAACAGCAAATACATACGACTACTAGCTGACTATGAAAAGCACTGTTTGCGAATTTCGCAGGCTACATCTATTAATATACTAGAATCTCAGACTGACAAAAACAAAAGGATAGCAACCCTAGAAAAAGGCTACATTAAATGGTTTGAGTACTATCTACCAAACTTTGCCAAAAAGAAGTCTGCAAAGTTTCACGAAGAAATTGCAGATGCTATCATCAGCAACAGAAAAATACGAGCACTGGTTGAGGCCTATAGGAGCTCTGGCAAATCCGT
>JAQUHH010000335.1 GCA_028683685.1 Bacteroidales bacterium | reverse complement strand
CTACTCGAATGAATCCTTTTTCATCGGCAGCCATCACTACAGGATTATAACCTTTTTTCTCCAACTGAGAAACTAAATTTGCAGCATTGTATATCCGCTTAAAAGATCCTGCAATAACATAATATTTCCCTCCATTTTTGGGAGCATATACCAGTTTAGACAAGTCAACCGTTGGAGCTGGAGCAGTATTGACTATTACTGGCTGTGTTTCCTCTACAATTGGCTCTTCGTAAGGCTCTTCTGGAGTGCTATTTTCTTCATAATAATCCTCCTCAGGCTCTTCTACCACAACCTCGTCTTTATCCATTTCTTTTTTCTCAACAACTGCTTTTTCGTCTCCTTTTATCATTTTCATAATATCATCCTGATATAAATATCCGAGTGTTAAAAGAGCTCCTATAAACAAAAAGATAATTAAAACCCACAAAACGGATGGTTTTTTCTTTTTCTCCTCTGGAGGGATTTCCGCTGTTTGAACTTCTTGATTTTCATTTTTTTCAACTGGACTTTCCTCCAATTTATGTTCATTTGAAACATTGTTATTTTCTTCCATAGCTTGGGGTTCTATTGGTTTATTTTGTATTTGAAATGAAGGCAATAAAAAGAAATCTTTGTCAAAAATAACACTTTTTTTAACAACCACGTCAAAACTTTCATCAATATTTGATTTTATATCTGCAAAATCTTCTATTTCTAGCTTTCTATCTGTTTTTAGAGAAGCATTAAATTCATTTACCATCAATTGAAGCTTTGATTTGGCTTCTTCGAGTGGAATATTGTTTTCGATAGCCAACAAATTTTCAAATTTTTCTGGATTTGAAATTTTATCTTTGGTAAACATCAATTTTTTGTATGGAGGCGTAACCTCTTTTGTAATTGGATGGATACTTGCATTTTCGAGTACTTTATAAAACATTCCAAAATTCAGGATGCTCACTTCATTATCTTCAATCAACAATTTTATGATGCTGGAAGCAATTTTCATTATACAATATTATTATTAATAATTAAACTTTCTATTTTTTTAATATCTTCGGGCACATCCACAGAAAAAACATCAGAATTAGTTACAAAAGCATAAATAGAGAAGCCGTTTTCAATCCACCGAAGTTGTTCTAATTTTTCAGATTTTTCCAAATTTGAAGTGGCTAAATTACTAATTTTTCGCAGTATATCAGCACGGTATGCATAAATTCCAATGTGTTTAAAAAAATCGAGTTGGTTCAACCATTCATTTTCTGTTGTATTGGCAACAAAAGGCAGTGGATTTCGACTAAAATAAATAGCTTTATGATGTATATCTGTAATCACTTTTACAACATTTGGAGAAAAAAGTTCATTTTTATCAAAAATCTGTCTTTTCAAAGTAGCAATTTCAATATTTGGGTTGGAAAAAGTCTCTATCAATACATTAATATTATCGGCATCAATCAAAGGTTCATCTCCTTGAATATTGACAACAACATCAAATGATTTTTTAAATTTATTTTCGGCGATATCTAAAACTTCCCGACAGCGATCTGTTCCACTTTGATGGTTTGTAGAAGACATAATTACTTCTCCACCAAACTGCTGAACATGCTGAAAAATCCGATCATCATCGGTAGCCACTACCAAATGCGATACTAAATTTGCCTGTTTGGCTCTATTATAAACCCTTTCAATCATGGAGACTCCCTGAATAAGATGCAACGGTTTCCCCGGAAATCGAGTTGAATTGTAACGTGCAGGAATTATTCCAATTGATTGCATAAGATTATTCTAAAATAGTCCAAAAAGTTCAGCATTCACTCGATCGATAACGGTTCCCAAATCTTCGGGTTTCTCCTTGAAATTGCAACCATCAATATCAATTATTAACAATTTTCCATCCTTATAATTGGTAATCCATTCTTCATATCTATCATTGAGATGCTTTAAATAGTCGATGCGGATAGAATTTTCGTAATCGCGTCCTCTTTTTTGAATTTGATTTACCAATGTTGGAATTGAAGCTCTTAGATAGATAAGCAAATCAGGGGGTTGTATGAAAGAATTCATTAAATCAAACAATGATTTATAATTTTCAAAATCACGACTTGACATTAATCCCATGGCATGAAGATTGGGAGCAAAAATAAAAGCATCTTCATAAATGGTCCGATCTTGAATTACATTTTTCTTTTTTTTTCGAATATCTACAATTTGACGAAAACGACTGTTCAGGAAAAAAATCTGCAAATTAAACGACCATCTCTGCATATCTTCGTAAAAACTAACAAGATACGGATTTGTGTCCACATCTTCGAAATGCGGTTCCCAATTAAAATGTTTTCCCAATAGCTCTGTCAATGTCGTTTTTCCAGAACCAATATTACCTGCAATAGCTATATGCATATTTTTTTTATTTAATCCGGTCAAATATAGAAAAAAAAACAATAACAACTCTTAAATAGTAGAATTATCTGAAAAATGAATGGAGAAATAATATTTTTTATTCGAGTCAGAAATACAATTTTATAAAAATATTCTTTTATAACCTTAAATCCGCAAAGATTATTTGATCCCATTATTTTTGATAGATTTTCCCTTTGAAATCATTTTTTTGAAGAAAAAACTGTTTTTTCAACAAGATATCAACTTATATTTAGCTAACTTTTAGTGT
>JAQUHH010000334.1 GCA_028683685.1 Bacteroidales bacterium | reverse complement strand
AGCACAAAATAGCCCTCTTTTTCAAGAAACTTCAAAGCGTTGTAGCAGAGTAGTGTGGGGAAGTTGTAGTTTTTGGCAAATTTAGTAAAATCAAAATCAAAAACTCTGTCTTTGCCGTGTTCAATAGGAATTTGAAGATAGTTGCAAAGGGCTTTGTATACATTTCGAATAAAAGAGAGTTCCGGAAAACTTTCGATGTATTTTTTTTGTAATTCTTCAATATCAAGTTCATCATAGAGCATAAAAGCCCATGATTTTTTTTCGTCTCTTCCGCCTCTCCCAGCTTCTTGAAAATAGGCTTCAATGGAGTCCGGAATGTCGATGTGAACCACAAAGCGTACGTCTGGTTTGTCAATTCCCATTCCAAAAGCATTGGTCGAAACCATGATTTTTTTAATGCCTTTAATCCAGTCGTTTTGTTTTTTATCTCTCTCTTCAACAGAAAGCCCAGCATGATAAAATTCGGCAGTAATGTTTCTTTTTTGCAAAAATGCAGCTACTTCTTGTGTTTTTCTTCGATTTCTGACGTAAATAATTCCTGTTCCTTTTATATTATGGATGATGCGAAGCAAACGTTCCATTTTGTTTTCAGTACGTAATGTTAAGTATATCAGATTGCTACGGGCAAAACTTTTTTGAAAAACATTTCGTTCTCTAAACTTTAATTTGTCTTGAATGTCTTCTACGACAAGAGGCGTAGCCGTCGCTGTGAGGGCAATCATTGGAACTTTTGGGAAATATTCGCGGATGTCCGCAATTTCTAAATATGGTGGACGAAAATCGTAGCCCCACTGAGAAATACAATGAGCTTCGTCAACGGCGATTAAACCAATGTTCATGCGGGTTAGATTCACCAAAAATTCATCAGATTTTAGACGTTCGGGTGAAACATATAAAAATTTTGTTTCGCCAAAAAGACAATTCGACAGGGTGCGTTCAATTTCCATACGGTGCATGCCAGAATAGAGGGCTGCAGCTTTGATGTTTTTGCTATTGAGGTTTTCAACTTGGTCTTTCATCAACGCAATCAAAGGTGAGATAACTAAACATAAGCCATTGATTGCCAGTCCTGGAACTTGAAAGCAAATGGATTTTCCACCTCCGGTTGGCAAGAGTGCAAGGGTGTCTTTGCCCGACATGACCGATTGGATGATCTCTTCTTGCATCGGTCTAAATTGACTGTGTCCCCAGTTGTTTTTTAGTATTTGGTGGATAGTTTGCACGCTCACAATTCGTTATAATTGATTAATATACTTCGATTTATTTTTAGAAAGTGTAAAAATACCAAATAATTTGACTAATTTTGCAGTCAAATTAAAAAAATATAATGATAACATTTGACCAATTTGGCTTAAATAGTCAAATTCTCCAGGCTATAACGGAACTCGGCTTTGAAAATCCAACCCCCATCCAAGAAAAAGTAATACCTCATTTGCTCGAATCAAAAAGAGACTTAGTCGGTTTAGCTCAAACAGGAACCGGAAAAACAGCAGCATTTGGTCTGCCCTTGTTAAACCAAATTGATACTTCTGTTAAGACGACTCAGTTTTTGATATTGTCACCTACGCGTGAACTTTGTATGCAAATATACAACGATTTGGAAGCATATTCTAAATATCAAAAAAATATAAATATTGTAGCTGTTTACGGTGGAGCATCCATCGAAAATCAAATTCGTAAAATTAAATCGGGTGTTCATATCATTGTTGCAACGCCCGGTCGTTTGCTCGATTTACTAAAACGAAGAGCGGCCAATATTTCCGGAATTAGAACGATTATCCTTGATGAGGCAGATGAAATGCTAAATATGGGATTTAGAGATGATTTAGAAGATATTAGCAGTCATGCTCCAAAGGATAGACAAACCTTGTTGTTTTCGGCTACCATGCCCGCAGAAGTAGCTGCATTATCGAGAGTTTATCTCACTGATCCTATTGAAATTACGGCTGGAAAAGCAAATACAGGAACCTTGTCAGTGGAACATCATAGTTATGTAATGCAAGAAAAAGACAGATATTCTGTTCTTAGACGAATTGTTGATTATTATCCTGGTTTGTATGCTTTGGTTTTTTGCCGCACCCGTGCTGAATGTCAGCATGTTGCAGGTTTGTTGATGAAAGATGGATATGCCGCTGATGCTTTGCATGGAGACTTGTCGCAAGCACAACGAGATTATGCTATGTCCCGTTTTAGAAATAAAGCAATTCATATATTGGTTGCAACGGATGTTGCCGCTCGCGGTATCGACGTGAACAACCTTACCCATGTTCTAAATTATAATTTGCCCGATGATATTGATACTTACCTTCATCGAAGTGGACGTACTGGAAGAGCTAACAATAAAGGGATTTCAGCAGTTTTGGTAAATGTTCGTGAGAAATTTAAAGTGAAACATTTGGAAAGAAAAGTAAATCAAAAGTTTATTGATATGCAAATTCCAAATGGAAAAGAGATTTGTGAAAAACGAATTATGCATCAAATTGAAGAGGTCGTTTCACTTGAACTTAAAGAAAATGCTATTGATTACATTTCTGCAGAATATTACGAGAAATTTTCGGAGCTTTCAAAAGAAGAAATCATTAAACGTTTTCTCTCATTGCAGTTTAATGAAATGTTTGCAAAATATCAAAATGTACCGAATTTGAATGTCTCTGGAGGACAAT
>JAQUHH010000054.1 GCA_028683685.1 Bacteroidales bacterium | reverse complement strand
CACACAAAGTGATGTATTTAGACGAAAGTTGTTGTACATATCATCAAGAACCTAGTATTTCAGCAATTTCATCGGATGGAAATATTTATTCCTGTGGAAATTTCAGAATGGGAGCTCGCCCCGATGGAGGTTCCGATTATATGATTCGCAACTACGAAGAAAAAAACGCTACTGACAAACCATACGAATCATACATTTCTTCGATTGGAAATGATGGAAAATTAAAATGGATAAAATATACAGGATATGGAACTTTAATTAGTTCTGTTTATGCAAATAAGGACATGGTCGTTGTTGGAGGAAAACTAAATAGACAAAAGAAATTTATAGGAAATAAAGTAGATACAACGGAGAAGAAAATCGCTTTTTTGGCTTCTCTAAATCCCAAAGGGAAATTACTCTGGGTTCAGACATTTAATGCAACAACTGTTAATTCGATAAGCATTGATCATCGTGGTTTTATTTATGCATCTTTTGATAGCAATAGAAGCACATACGATATTCCATTAAAAATTGGAAGCGACACAATTTCAAATACATTTAAAAGAGTTGTTGTTGCATCATTTGATAAAAACGGAAAATATCGCTGGTTTAAAATGAGCAATGCAATGATGTCTCAGCCATCTAATACAAAATTATACAATGATGAATGTGGAAATTTAATGATTACTGGCGAAATGTGGTACTCTTTAAAAGTGAATATGTCCTTGTTTGATGCCGCAATTGTGAAAGGAGAAGGTTACGGAGGTGCGCCACTGGCTGCAAAAATCCGCACCACGATTCCCGATGAATTATTAGTAATAAATGATTCATTGGTAAGTTTGGTAAATTCAAATAATATTACTTCGGATAATAATCCAACGTGTATACCCATTCCGTTTCCATGGAAACTTGAGTTATTTCCAAATCCGACAAGTGGTTTGTTTACACTTAGGGTAACGACTTCATATGCTGACAATAAAGTCAGTATTGAACTTTGGGATTCAAAAGGAAAATTTCTGAACAGAATAATGGAACCTCAACAAAAAGAAGCAGGCGTTTTTACTTTAAACTATGATATTTCCGATTTGGCAAATGGGATTTATATTGTTGTTTTAAGAGGATCGAGAATTGCTACTACTGAGAGAATTGTGCTGAATAAATAAAAATTCTCGCAAAGACGCAAGGTTGCAAAGAAAGAATAACTGAATTTTTTTACATCTTTGCGAGAAATTGATTTGATGATTCGCAGAAGTGATAAAAACAAAATCCTTGCGACTTTACAAGAATAAAAAAAACATGTTCTCATTAAAAATCTGTACTTTTGATAAAAATATTAGAATTAATATAAATCTTATTATATTGGTTATCTTCCACTAAAAACACTATTACAATGCTCTCAATCAGACTATTAAAACTAAACCAATCTACAAAATTCATGCTCTCTTTTATGATATTATGGAGTGCATGTAATATTTCATATTCGCAAATAAATCCAAGGATTGAAGAATTACTAAATCAACGACAAATTGTACTTAATACAAAAGACAGCCTTGATGCTTTAATTGAAAATGCAAAACTTGACGATATCATTTTCAGAATTCACAAATATGCATTGCCCAAAATGGAAGATGGCGATTCTTTAATTTGCCACTCTGCTTTATGTATGGTATTTTCTCAGAAAAACAAAGTAGCAAAATGGGTGGTTCACGTCCTTTCTCCAGACATTATTGAAGGAAGGGTGAGCAGAACCAATAATTTCAGAAACGACCCGTTAATTCCTAATACAGCCAATGATTCAGATTACTTTTTAAAAACTTTGCTTGATGATGGAAAATACAAATATGAAGGATTTGGATACGACCGTGGTCATTTAGCTCCATCTGCCGATTTTCGTTGGTCATCAAAAGCACTATCAGAATCCTATTATTATTCAAATATTACACCTCAAACCCCCGAATTTAATCGTGAAAAATGGGCTGAAATTGAAAGTTTTCTTAGAGGCTACGTATACAATCATCCAAACACTAGTTTATACATAGTTACGGGTCCCGTGCTTAGTAACAATCTACCCGTAATAGAAAAAAGTCCGAATAAGATTCCAATTCCATACCTTCATTATAAAATAGCTGTCGACTTAGATAAAAAAACAGGAATTGCTTTTCTTCTTCCACAAGAAAATTTATCTTACCCCATAGAATCATATATCGTTTCTATTGATTCAATTGAAAAAATTACAGGAATAGATTATTTTAGCTCCTTACCCGAAGAAGATGAAATTTTAATAGAATCGAATTCAAATTATTCAAAATGGGCACCCGAAAAGCAAAAAAATGATGTTGCACCACTTCTATCAAATGAACTACCAAAAAATGCATATAATTCAATAGAAGCCACCTAATTTTATGATTATCCAAAAGAAGTAAAAATCTGCGGAACTGTTGTGAGCACCCATAAATCAGGAAAAGGAAATGTTTTTATTAATATAGATAAAAGCTTTCCAAAAGCTATTTTTTCCGTGACTATTTGGTCGAAAGATGTAATAAATTTCGACTATCAACCGGAGTTGTTTTTAATCGATAAAAAAGCCTGTTTTATTGGAAAAATATCTGAATATAACGGAATTCCATCCATGTACATTAGTCATCAGAAAAAAATTCAATTAATTGATTAATAAATACTTATGTTTTATAGATATTGCTTTTTTAAAAAACAATGTATTAATAATCATAAAATCTTCTTTTTATTTAAACCATTAGAAATTGAATTTATATTTTAATTTTTTTAATTTTGAAAATTATTAATCCTTTTTGCCATGAAGAATATTATACTATTTATTGCTTTTTTATTCGTTGAACAAACTTTATTTTCACAACAATGGGAAAAAGCAAGCCTCAACGATAATATGACCATTCGAGTAGAAAAAGTAAATGCAGCTCCATTATCCTCCACAAAGAATATGGTTCAGCAACTTCCGGGTTTTCCAATTGCCGTTCCAGCAAACCCAAGTTTTAAAAACATGCGAAACCTTGCTCTAGCTGACATGAATGGGGATAATATTGACGATATTATTTTTGCCGTCGACAATACATTATATGTATACACTTATCAAGGATTATTATGGTCACAAACAATTATTGGCACCGCTGTTTATCCTCCTTCTATCGGAGATATTACCGGAGATGGATTTTCTGAAATAGTGCAAGTAACAGGAGAATCGCCTAGTAATGGTAGAATTTATGTTTTTGATCGTTTTGGAAATATTTTGAACGGATGGCCTGTTAATTTCAATAATAATTGGATTATTTGTTCTCCAGCCCTTTCGGATTTAGATGGAGATGATAAAATGGAAATTATCTGCAACGAAAGATTGACAAACGGGAAAGTGCATATTTTAAAAAGTGATGGTACCGAATTTAGTGCTAATTGGCCCGTTACGCTTGATGGCACTCCTTCTGTTACTCCTTCGATAGCGGATGTGGATGGCGACGGACAAAAAGACATTATCGCATATTCAACAAAATCTCGTTATATTTTTGGATTAGATGGGCAGCCCAAAACGGGTTTTCCGTTAACAACAGCTCCAAATCAGTCTTATAGCTATCAATCTCCCATTGCTGTTGACTTTGATAATGATCTTTCCATGGAAATTGTGGGTGCTACTCATGGCGATTTTCCACAATATTACATAATGAACAGCGACACTACATCTTATTCTGCTTGGCCCAAAAATGTTCCCGACAACAATTGGACTTATAGTACTCCCACGGTTGTTAAAATTGATAATGAGTGGAAAATATTTATGAGTCGCCCTATAAGTGACGAATCCTCAGACATGCTTTATGGTTGGGATCAAAACGGAAATATGCTTAACGGGTTTCCAATTGTAAAACCAGGTGGATTAGAAGGTTATATTTCAGTAGCAAACATTACCAACGACTCCGATTTTGAATTGATTTTTGGTTCAAACCTAAAAGATGAAGATGGATTTGGTTTTATACATGCATATAAAATGGATGGTTCGGGAGAACTTCCAAACTTCCCTTTACGCCCAAAAGGTTTCACTTTTATGAATGGGGTTTGCATTGGAAATATTAACGGCAATGGAAAAACCAATTTAGTTGCACTTTCGTACGACAATTATTTTGGTGAATCTCCTGATTCAACATATATTAACGTATATGAGTTGGATGTAAATTACGATAAATCAAAAGTCTTATGGGGAACCTATAAAGGAAGCAATACCCGAACAGGAAATTATGAAGAAATTGCAGTTACAAAAATAAATAATCATAAAACAGACTTTAATATCAAGCTTTTCCCTAATCCAACAAGCGATAATCTAAGACTACAACTTCCTGATAATATTTCTGAAGTTTCATCCATAATAATTACTGATTTGACTGGAAGACTTGTTTTGAAAATGGAATCAAATAATATCCAAAAAGAAAATAGTTTTATTACCATTAATGTGAAACATCTGCAAAAAGGATATTATAATCTAAGTCTATATAGTCCCAAGTCAAAAATAAATCTTGGATTTATCAAGTTTTAATTCATTAACTGTAATTAATATTCTAAAAAAACATCATTTTAAATCTCTGATAATCAGAATATTTAACATTTTTTAAATATAAAATCAAAAATAATTTGGATTATATGTTCAAAATAAACTACTTTTGTGGGTGAACATTCACTCACATAACAAAATTGAAATGAATACAGAGATTACCGAACGACAACAAGAAATTATAAATGTTTCGCTCAATTTGATTGCAGAAGGCGGCATTCAATCGTTAACCATGAAAAATTTGGCAAAGAAAATCGGCTTTGCAGAGTCGGCAATATATCGACACTATGAAAATAAAATCCAGATATTATTAGCCATTCTCGATTTTTTCAGACAAAACACAGAACATCTTTTTACAAATCAAATAAATTCTAATGACAACGCACTTATTAGAATTGAAAATTTATTTCAGAATCATTTTAATAAGTTTTCAGATTCCCCATCCTTGGTTTCCGTAATTTTTTCAGAAGAGATTTTTCGCAACGAAATAGAACTCACTGAAAAAGTAAAAGAAATAATGAGTAAAAATATTATAAGTGTACAAACGATTATCGAAAGTGGTCAAAAAAATGGTGAAATAAGAAACGATATTGACGCTTCTCACCTATCGGTTATGATTATGGGCTCTTTACGAATGTTTGTAAAACAATGGCACATGTCTGATTATAAATTCAATATAACAGAAAAAGGCTCAGCCTATATCAAATCAATAGTAACAATGCTTAAAAACTAAAAACTAAATCATATGAAAATCAAGGTAGTAAAAGAAACAGAAATTACAGAAACCATGCATAAAATGGATGTTCGCAAAATGTACGACAAAGAGACAGCACAAGCCATGCATATCACTTTGCATCCAGGAGAAGCGTTAAAACCTCACATAACCGCAGTCGATGTGTTTTTTTACATTCTAGAAGGAACACCAGAAGTATTAGTAGGCAAAGAAAAAGTTCAAGTAGAAGCCGATTGTTTGGTAGAAAGCCCAAAAGACATTGTCCACTGTCTGTATAATAATTCAGATAAAGTAGCCCGGATTCTTGTTGTAAAAGCGCCAAGACCAACAACTCAAGCGAGATTATTATAATTGGAAAAACATGAAATTAAAAAAAAATTTAAACATCAAGTTAGTGAACGTTCACACATCTAATAGAATATTATCATTTTTAGCAATGATGATACTATTTTCTCAAGGAATAGCGCAAACTTGGTCGTTGCAACAATGTATAGACACCGCTCAAATACACAATAAAAATCTGCAAATAAGCAGAAATTCGATGGCAATAACAGAGCAAAAACAAAAAGAGGCAAAATCAAATTTAATCCCAAAAATTAATGTAGTTGGGGATTACAAGTATTTTATGGATTTGCCATACCAACTTATGCCAATGTCTACGTTTAACCCGATGGCGCCAGAAGGGCAATTTAAAGAAGCCCAATTTGGAGTGCCTCACAATATGAGTGCTTCTATTCAAGTAGCTGTGCCTTTGTATAATCCACAAATCTATGGTGGAATTAAAGCCACAAAAATAGCGACGGAAATCAGCAAATTGCAATACAAAAAAACAGAAGAACAGGTAAATTTTGAAATATCAAACCTTTATTACAACGTACATAAATTGCCATAAAACGCCCATCGCTCATAATTGTACTTTTTAGCATAATTACGCTTTTAGGAATTATCGGCTATAAAAATTTAAGTTACGAACTATTACCTGACTTTAATCAGCCAGTAGTAGTTATTAAAACAATATATCCAGATGCTGAACCTCAAGAAGTGGAAACTTCGGTTTCTCGCAAAATAGAAGATGCTTTATCCAATCTCGAAGGAGTTGACTATTTGGAAACAAAGTCGATGCCCAATGCTTCCGTAATTATAGCCAATCTAAAATACGGAACCGATGTAGATAAAGCAATGCAAGATGCACAACGTTACATTGACAACATTCGAAAGGATTTGCCAGACAATATTTTAAGTCCAATAATGAGTAAGGTTTCACCCAACGATTTGCCCATAATTTCCATCAGTGCCACCAGCAAGTTGTCGGAAACCGATTTTTATCAGAAAATGAAAGACGATTTTCTACCTCAAATACAACAATTAAAAGGAGTTGCCGAAATTACGTTGCTAGGGGGCGAAGAACGTGAAATTCAAGTAAAAGTAAATCAGGATAAATTGATTTACTATAAAGTTTCACTTAGTCAAGTTGTAGAAGCCATAAATCGCTCAGGATTAGATCTTCCTGCTGGAAAAGTTCAAACAGAAAAAGAAAACAATTCAGTACGAATTATCGGAAAATTTACCACTCTTGAAAATATTATGAATGTGCAAGTTGCCATGCCATTTCCCAACAGTCCTGTGTATGTTAAAGACGTGGCAAACGTAATTGATGGAGTGAAGGAAATATCATCAGTAAGCCGTTACAATGGAGTGAACGGAATTGGTCTGATGCTAAAAAAACAGGGAGATGCAAATGCGGTAGATGTTTCGGAATTGGTTCATAAAAAACTAAAAGAAATCGAAGAACAAAACAAAGATGCCGACGTAAAATTTATTATCGCAGACGACTCTACCGACAAAACCATTGCAGCCGTAAATTCAGTTATTTTCGATTTGTTTTTAGCAGTAATTCTAGTTTCCATCGTAATGCTTTGATTTTGGCGGGCAAAGAACGGATGCGTCCCATTTTAATGACCACGCTAGCAATGGCCATTGGCATGCTTCCCATTGCATTGGGAAAAGGAACGGCAAGCGAATGGAAAAATGGATTGGCCTGGGTAATTATCGGCGGCTTACTTTCATCCTTAATTTTGACGGTGTTTTTGGTTCC
Organism: Bacteroidales bacterium; assembly: GCA_028683685.1. Classification (GTDB taxonomy): domain Bacteria; phylum Bacteroidota; class Bacteroidia; order Bacteroidales; family WCHB1-69; genus JAQUGA01. Next base: position 3,717 of record JAQUHH010000054.1, on the reverse strand, counting down.
AATGGTCTATTATATTGTGGACACCATTAAAGAAAAAATGGCAAAATGAAAAAAAATATAACGGTTTATTTTTACGCTTTGGGACTTCTGAAAATTGTTTTTTTCAGAAGTCCTTTTGCTATTATTTGCACAAAAAATCGTGGATACTAATATTTTGATTAGTTTTGTACTACAAAAGAACCGGTGCCATCGGCATAATAGGGAATTCGGTGTAAATCCGAAACTGTACCCGCAGCTGTAAACTCTAGTTCCACTTGGCAAAAAGCCACTGTTGTTTACCAAAAAACAATGGGAAGGTGCTAAGAAGGAGGAGTAAGTCAGAAGACCTGCCTGAACTTTTGCAAGCAATAACGACTTTCGGGAACAAAAGTCATAAAAAAAAGATATGAACAAGTATTCTCTTTTACAAAAACACAAATTTCTCATTCTGAGACGTTTACTTCTGATTTCTTTCAGTATTGGATTTGTTTTCATCCTCTTTAATTCGTGCGTTCAAACCAATTCTTCAGAATCGGAAAATGAAATTGCAGACTCGGTATGGAAGCCAAAATATTCTAAAGGATTTCAGATTGAGTACTTTTCAGATTACAAAAAAATATTTATAAAAGATCCTTGGGATAATGAAAAAACATTATCTAAATACATTCTAAAAATTTCGGAAAACAATTCTCATTTCAGTTCCGATTTCACGGTAATAGATATTCCATGCACAAGCATGGCGTGTTTGTTTGCCCCCGATATCGCTTTTGCAAATCAACTAAACTTGATTCCTTTTGTAAAAGCCTGTTCAAGTATCGAATACTTTCACAATCCAAGTTTGCACAATCAGGTTTCGGAAGGAAAAACCACGGACGTTGGTCCTTCTGAAAACTTCAATGTTGAAAAATTAATAGCTTCTAATTCTTCCATTTGTTTTGTCTCACCATTTCGCGAAAACAGATATCAAAAAATAGAAGAAGCTGGAATTCCCGTTGTAATTAATGCTTGTCATATGGAAGAAGACCCATTGGCACGTGCCGAATGGCTGGTTTTTTTCTCTGCATTTTTCAATCAGGAAACCAAAGCAAAAAAAAGATTTAATGAAATTGAAGAACACTATTTTCAAGCCAAAAACCAGGTGGTTGATGGAATAAAACGACCCACTGTATTTAGTGGAAAATTATTTCAAGATGTTTGGTACGTGAGCGGTGGCAAAAGCTACATCAGTCGTCTTTTTGGAGATGCGGGTGCAAATTACATTTGGCAAAATTTGCCTTTTGGGGGTTCGGAACCTTACGATTTAGAAATCATTATGTCCAAAGCTCTAAATGCCGATTTTTGGTTAATACAAGAATATATTGATGATGAATATGATTATTCTCGATTGGCTTCGGAAAATATCAAATACTCTTATTTTGATGCTTTTCGCAACAAAAACATACTTCTATCCAACAGCAAACTGGCGCCCTATTATGAAGATGGAGTTTTGGAACCTCATTTAATACTAAAAGATTTGATTTGTATTTTTCATCCAAATCTTTTGCCCGACTATGAAGCGAAGTATATTAAACCTTTGAAAAAATAAAATGACAAAAAGAAAATATCAAATTTGGTTTTTTGTTCTGTCATTATTGGCAATCGCTTTATTTTTCACAAATCTAGCATTGGGTTCGGTCGTCATTCCGTGGCGTGAAACATTTCGGATTTTATTTAATTCCGAAAACTCAAACCCTGTTTATGAGATGATTATTCTCAAATCTCGTTTGCCACAATCTTTCACTGCTTTATTTGCAGGAGCTGCTCTATCGGTAGGAGGATTAATTATGCAAACCTATTTTCGCAATCCGCTGGCCGACCCATCCATATTAGGAATTAGCGCAGGAGCCAGTTTGGGTGTTGCCATCTTATATTTAATTCCCGGTGCAGTGAGCTATTACGGAACCTCTTCCGGATTTTATTTGCAAAATATTTCAGTAATTGCCGCTGCATTAATAGGCGCTGCCGGTGTTTTATTTTTGATTATTCTATTTTCTGGATTTGTTCGAAATTACATTATGCTTTTGGTATTGGGAATTATGATAAGTGCCATCGCTGGCTCTTTAATCGGGATATTACAAGTTTTTGCCAGCAGCGAAGAAGTTCATGGATTTGCCATTTGGGGATTGGGTTCTTTTTCCAACGTCAGTTTTCCGCAATTAAAAATTTTTATTCCAGGAATTACTGCTGGATTAATTTACTCTTTTGTGCTGGTAAAACCCATGAATATGCTTTTGCTGGGCGAAAATCAAGCCCGAAATTTAGGCGTTAACATTCGTTCCATTCGAATTCAAATATTACTGACCGTTGGCTTTTTGACCGCTCTGGTAACAGCCTATTGCGGACCGGTAGCATTTATCGGCTTGGCCATTCCACATATGGCGCGATTGGTTTTCAAAACATCCAATCATGCCGTACTTATTCCCGCAGTCATCATCATGGGAGCGATTTTGTCGCTGTTTACCATTCTTATTGCCAAACTGCCAGGATTCAATGGCTCGTTGCCCGTTAATGCGGTAACGGCTCTATTTGGTGCCCCAGTCGTGATTTGGATTGTGTTACGTCGTTCCAATTCCGATGCATCATGATAAAAGCAAAAAACATACATCTGGGATTTACTTCCAAAACTTCAAGTACAATTTTGCTGGAAAATGTTTCTTTTGATTTATCCGAAGGCATGCTCTATTCTATTTTAGGGTCGAATGGAAAAGGCAAAACCACTCTTATGAAAGCCCTTACAGCTTTTCATAAACCAATGAAAGGGGAAGTTTTATTACAAAACAAAAATATCAATTCATATTCCTATCAAGGACTTTCCCGACTTATCAGTGTTGTTTTTACCGAAAAAACGCAGGTCGAATACATGAGTGTTTTCGAAATGGTAAGTTTGGGAAGAGCTCCCTATACTGGTTTTTATGGCAGTTTGAACAACACTGATTTACGAGTTATTTCCAATTCAATGAATCTTTGTGGCGTTTCACATTTAAAACAACGCAATATTGCCACTTTAAGTGATGGCGAATATCAAAAAACTCTTATTGCCAAAGCATTAGCTCAGGAAACGCCCATTATCTTCATGGACGAACCTGCCAATTATTTGGATGCAGCAGGACGAATTACCTTGATGAAATTATTGCGGAATTTAGTCCGAAATGAAAAGAAAACCATCGTCCTTTCGATGCATGAAATAGATTTAGCAATAAAATATTCCGATAAAATTTTAATGTTCATCGGCAACAAAAAATTAAAAATAGGCATGCCCGAAGATTTAATTCTAAATGGTTCCATCAACGGACTTTTTGCTTCGCAAGGATTGGTTTTTAATATTCACGAAGGAATTTTCCACGACGAAAAAGAAGAAAAAGTACAAGTAAAAATTGAAGCCCCAGAAATTTTCAAAATATGGATTTTAAATGCCCTAAAACGATATGAAATTTTTAGCTCAAATTCAGCTCAAAATATTTCTATCAGTATGAATAAAAATTTATTTGTATATCACGAAAATAAAGAAATAATGGGTGAATTTGAATCCATAGAAACCTTGATAAATCATATGCTGAAAAATATTTCATACAAATAATACCAATTTTATTTCAAAATCAATGCAGATTAATGCATTTTATTATACCAACTTATGTCAAAAACGTAATATTTGAGGAATAGAATCCTTAAATATTATAATATATGAGGATTTGAATCCTC
>JAQUHH010000053.1 GCA_028683685.1 Bacteroidales bacterium | reverse complement strand
CTCCAGGCGAAAATGGAATTTTGCAAGCTTATTTCGAGTTAATGAAGATTCCATATATCGGAAGCGATGTATTAACCTCGGCTCTTACTTTCAATAAAAACTACTGCAATCGCGTCGTTCGGTCCTATGGCGTGACAACTGCAGAATCGGTACATCTTTTTAAAAATGAAAAATTTAATCTGGATACTATTCTAAAGATAACTGGACTTCCTTGTTTTGTTAAACCTTGTAATTCTGGCTCCAGCGTAGGCATGTCAAAAGTAAACAAAAAAGAAGAACTCGAAACGGCCATAAAACTAGCTTTTCAGCACGACGATCAAATATTAATTGAAGAATTTATTGAAGGCAGAGAAATCACCTGCGGAGTGATGAAACAAAGAGACCAGATTTTCGTCTTGCCAATTACAGAAATAATAAGTAAAAAAGAGTATTTCGATTATGAAGCAAAATACACCAAAGGCATGGCTGATGAAATTACACCAGCCGAAATTGATGAAGAAGTAGCCAAACGATGCAGAGAAATTTCTGGTTATCTTTATACTCGCCTGAATTGTAAAGGAGTAGTCCGTTTTGATTATATTTTTAATAATAATGGCATGTTTTTTCTTGAAGTAAATACCATTCCTGGACAATCAGCAAATAGTATAGTTCCTCAACAAGCAGAATCTATTGGACTGAAAATTAAAGACTTATACACCATGCTTATTGGCGAAAAAATATTTGAATTGGAAAATTCTAAAAAATAACAAAGAAGAACACGGGCGAATAGTGAGTCGTCTTCCGACTATCTTGACTCACAAGATAGTCGGAAGACGACTAACAGAACCGGATTTATCCTCGTGACAAAGTGTCGGGACATTTTTTAAAACTTTCTTAGGAGTCTACTAAAGTAATTGACTAAGAAACAAAAAGGGAGCATAACGCACTTAGCGGACATTCATATACTCATTTAATTATAGTTTCATCAACAAAAGCCAGTGGCTGTTAGAATGTTTGAGAACGAAAAATTTTTCAAAAATAACGATGTTATCGGACATTCTAAACAGACACTATTTAAAACGAACACCCAAAGTAGCCGTCTTCTTGTATCTTTTGACTTCCCCTTTTATATTCCATAATTCAATTGCAATCACATAAATCCCAGCCGGAGATCTCAAATTATCTTCGGATGTTCCATCCCAAATAATACTGCCCTCAGTCGACAATAAATCATTGTTTACTAATTGTTTTACACGATGACCTGCCGATGAATATATCCAAATATTAGTTCTATATCCCGATTCCGGTAATATGTAATGAATAAACAACAAATCATCCACACCATCATTATCGGGAGTAAAAATTTCCGGTTCTATTGTGAATAATTCATCCACTGCAATAAAATCTGAAAATTGTGAATTTTTATATCCGGGCGTACCATAACCAACGGACGAAGAAGCCGAAAACCAATTTGATGCTTCCATACTAGGACGATCTGGATTGATTCGCTCATAAGAGACTCCTTTAGTGGTGCGCAACAAAGGATAATGCATACTTACATTGTACTCAATATAATCAATATTCACACCTGAAACATTCTGAATAAGGACTTTCCCTTCATCATTATTATACGAAGGAAATGAACTCATCTGAATAAAATTTTTCTCAGAATAAGTAGTATAATTTGTCTTCACCGCATCGGTATTGGACGATAACAATATATATTCCTTTGGAAAAACAACATATCCATCCGGTGCTATATCCACCAACTGTGTACTGCTTGTAATTGAACCGAGCTTTAAATTTGACAAATCAATATATTTGTCCGAACGATTATAAATTTCCACATAATCTACGCCACCACTGGGTGGATTCGATAAAATTTCATTGATGACCAAATCCCCTTCTGCGGCTTGTGTAGGCATAGCAAAAACCACTTCATTATTTAGTGGAATCATATTTCCAACACAATCGGTTAGGGTATCAACAATCGACAAAGTATAAATCGTATTTTGTACAAAATCCTCTTCAAAAACCAAGTCAATAAATTTGTTAAGTGGCATATTAAGTTGCACAGAAACGGGATATCCAATATTATGATCCACCTGAAACGCATTTAAGTTTTCTAAACGTTGAGCATCCATCCTTTCCGAAAAGAAAATCCGCAATGTATTGTTTCCCAACGCAACAACACTTGACAATGCAGGATTCATCACATCTGGATTTGAGCCATAAACTGAATTCTGAGCACCAGGAGTTCCACCCTTAGAATCAACGGAGGCAACCCAATTCGATATTCCAGCACAAGGATTTGAAGAATCTATCATTTCGAGCGACCATCCACCAGCTTTTTTCACCTCATTTTTATACCATGAATCTAAAAATTCAACCGTGTGAATTACATCATTTTCTGGACTTAACAATGTAATTTCTTGTCCACTGTTTGTAATTTGCAGAGAAGAAACGGCGATCACATTACCATAAGTTGACAACGCATCGCTATTAGCTAAAGCTGTAATAATTACAAAACCACCAGCATCAAGGATAAAAGAAGGTAAAATCCGACTGCTTGATCCAACTTGTAAAATCCATCCATTCAAATTAATTGGCAAATTAGTATTGTTGTATAATTCAATATATTCAGCTGAAGGCAATCCAACAACTGGATCGGGGTCAGCCATAATTTCATGAATAAGCAAATCCCAAGTAGAAGAAGTGTAGAACGAAAAAGGCACATTCATCGTTTCCATTTCATTGCCTGCTAAATCTTGGATATTACTAATGTTAAGGTGATAAAGGGAATTTGGCGTAAAATCATTTAAAAACTCCAACTGCACTGTTAAAGGAGAAACAGGGTCAAAACTAGCGGTAATTGGAGAACCTACCGATTGATCAACCACATAATTTACGGTATTTAATGCGATTTGGGCTTTCAAGGATTCAGAAAACTCGACAGATATCTTATTGGACGCTATGGGAGTAACGGAAACCAAACTTGGTGGAATAAGATCTTTATAAATTGGACCTACATAAATATCATCAAAATAAAAATTGGTTTTATTAGAAGATGTAAAATTACAATATACACCAGAATATCCACCCGTTTGAAAAGAATTATCAATAATACTACTTCCTTCGTTTACATAATTTTGTCCACCCATAGAATCGGTAGCCAACGTCCAAAGACCACTTTGCGAACGGGTCACTTTAACGCTAATATTTCGACTGCTGGTAATGCTTGTAACATTTCCAAATATGAGTTTTGTAAGGATATTTCCATCTTGTTTATACAAATAAACGCTGTCTTTTGCACCATCGTTATCATCGCCAAACATAACAAAATAGCCATTCAAAGAACCTTTAAGATTTGGACTATCAGAAGCCAGATAATATCTAAGGTTATTTGTGGTTGAAGTTCCACTAGAAAGACTAATTCGTGTCCAAAATCTCCATTCTGCACTATCCAATGAAGCAAGCTGATTTTCAAAACACAAATGAGCAACCCCTGCATCTGTCGCATTTAGCTGTAAACGAGGCTGCTGACTCCATGTTGATGAAGAATAGGTGGAAATTTTAAACAATGAATCGTCACCAGTCCAAGTTGGATTATTGGTAAAATTGCCATCACTAAAATCTTCTAGTATCTGGGCTTGTATACTTGTATTAAACAAAAAAAATGCAACAACAATTACCAAAAATATATTTTTCGTCATAATGATGTATAATTAGAACCAATTATAAACTCAGTATTTCGCATGAAAACATCAAAATTCAATGCTTTTACAACAACGAATTTAGAGATTTTACAAGCTTGAATGCGATGCACTAAGCATAGTAGAACTAACCTATATTCGTTGCAAGAGTAACGAAAGAATTCGCATTTACTTGCAAACACTAATTAACAATAACAAAGATACATTTTCTTTTTAAAAAATCAATAATATCAAAAAATAAACCTGATTTTCTAAAGATGTAAAATAAAATTTCAGTTTATCAATTCAAAAAAAATTCACTCTAAAAATTCTAGGGTGATTTTTATAAAAACTTCACCTCTTTTAAACCACACTCGATCAGTTTGCAATTATTTTTAAGCAAAAGCAAATTCCCATATTCATTTACACCCTTTATTCGAGCAGTAATGACTTCATTGTTCACTTCAAAAGTAGCCTCTTTGTTGTTGAGGTATAAGTGATTCAAATATTCATCATCGTAAAACTTACAATCATTTTCAATAATTTTGGTATATCTAAAAGCAATATTATTAATAATCAACTTTACCGCTTCATCCAAATCATAAGACAAATTAGTTATTTGCGAAACTGAAATAGGATTGGGTAATTGATCACTAAAATGTTTTTGATTCAAATTTAAGCCAATCCCAATCACGCAATATAACATCTCCTCACCCATGACCGAATTTTCAATTAAAATTCCAGCTATTTTACGATCTTTATAATAAATATCATTGGGCCATTTTATGGATAAATAGTGAGGATTAAGAAGCAAAGTCTTTAAATAATCAATAATGCTCAATGAAACTATCTTCGACAAGCAAAACTGCTGAGAAGGATGCATTTTAGGATAAAGAAGGGTGCTAAATAATGCGTTTTTATTGGGTTCGCTGTGCCAATGACAATTCTGCTGCCCCTTGCCCTCTGTCTGGTAATGAGCCATGACTGAGAAAAACTCAGGCACGTACTTCGAAACATCTTTTGAATCAACCATATCTATCATATGGACATGAATTAGCTCCTTTAAATAAGAGTTGGTGGAGTTTGTTTCTGCTAATTTTTTAATCATTATCATTATTCCAAATATTAAAACGCATTTAAATTACAACATTATAAATACGATATCAAGTTCATTTACACAGGCTTAACAATTTACCCTAAAAAAAATTATAGTTTAAGTTGTTTTTCAAAGGCTATCATGTTAGTTAACAACTACAAACATATAATGATGCAACATGATTAAAAAACAGGTAAATCACATTGAAAACATCTTTATTTGTTAAAACAAAACCAAATAAAAAAGATATATCAAAATAGAAATGTTTTTTGATGACTCATCGAGAAAATTCAGATAAAAAAACAAGGGTCTTATTTGTATTTAAATATTGGAAAAATTTCGCACGTTCTTTTTGCTGTTTAAATCTAATAAGATTATAAGTCACCAAAAACATTAAAATCAATCCTTACACTTAATATCCATAAAACATCTAAAATTATTTATTTTTAGCAAAAAAAAACAATTTTATGTTTTGTAAAAATAAATTAATTATCTTTGCATTATGCAATAATATTGCAATAATGATACAATAACAAGTTAATAAAACCCAAAAACATCTATCATGAGAAAAAAAATTACATTTTTCACCGCTATGATTATTTTTATTGGTGTTGCTTTGTTTTCTAGTTGCAAGAAAGACAGCACCGACGACAACGGAGGAGGAGACACCCCACCCCCAACAACTACAACAAGCATTATTTCAGGAATTGTTGTGGATTTAAACAACAGCCCTATTCAAGGCGCAACAGTAACTTTAGAAGGCAGCAGTGTTGCATCAAAAACAACCAACGAATATGGGGCTTTTTACTTTCACAACGCCCCCACGGGAAACAGAGTTTCTGTTCGTTTTGAAAAAAACAACTATCTGAAAGTGGTTCGGTCTGAAACACGTCCTTCCAACGGCGTTGTCATGATTCACGCCACCATGATTTCTGAAAACTCACCCATTAGCATTGTAGGCACCATAAGCGGGACTACGGGAGGAAATGTTAACTTATTTGCTCACAATACAAAAGTAAGTTTTGCTCCCAACAGCATCGTGGACGCTTCGGGCAACACATTTACAGGAAACGCAAAAGTAAGTTTAGCTTATCTAGACCCAAGTCAAGATGATTTTGCCCGTTTAATCCCTGGAGGCGATATGGCGGCTACAAATACTGCCAATGCAAATGGATACTTGTATTCTTACGGCATCATTAAAGTTGAACTAAAAGACGATGCTGGCAATCCTTTGCAATTAAAAGATGAAGCCTCTTCTAATGCACAAATTGAAGTAGGCGTTCCTTCCTCCATGCAAGGTGCTGCTCCTGCAACGATTCCTTTGTGGTATTTTGACCAAGTTAAAGGACGTTGGATAGAAGAAGGTTTTGCTACATTAACAGGCGAAAAATATATAGGAAGCGTCTCCCACTTCACCGACTGGAATTGCGATGTTTGGAGCGAAGAACAAGCCACCATTACAGGTACGGTCACAGACGTATATGGAATTCCTGTTGCGGGTGTAAGAATCAAAACCGGACAATCGTTTGCTTATACAAATTCCCAAGGTGTATATTCCCGAATTGTACCTTCAGGGTTTGATTTGAATGTTACTATTCTAAACTATTATGGACACACAGAAATGAAACCAGCGGGTATTTTAAGTCCTGGTCAAACAAAAACAGTAGACTTTCAAATCCCTCAAATGGATTATCTATACGGCCGAATTGTAAATTGCAACAGCAATCCCGTTGCTGGAACCGTAGGAGTCAGCTGGGGATATGATGAGGCTTCTTCTATCGTACAAACTTCAAATGGATATTTCCGGATTCCAATTGTTGAAAATGCTGGAAATTTAACCGTATGGGCATATACAGGAACAGCCTATGCAACAACATTCTACTATCCAAGCTTTATAAACCATACAGACACAATGCCCGACATTTTCTTGTGTGATATGGTTACAGGACCTAATGAATTCACCATCAATGGTGTCGGATTTACAAATCAAACTTTTTCAAACTTCAATATAGTTAAAACAGCCGTTTACTCAGAATTTAACGAGGGAGGGCAAATATGGAAAAACACTAATATCAATATAGAAGGAGAGGACGGAGGATTTTACTTGAGCTTCGATAATAAAATCACAGGAACATATACTAACGACAACTGCTGGGGCAATATTCAAAGCCTAAACGGCAATCAAGTCTACTTAAACCTTAGTAGCCTCACCATCAACGTTACTAGATATGGCAACGCAGGACAATTGGTGGAAGGAACATTTAGCGGCAGTGGAACCAGCCAAGATCAAAGTGATTTTACGATAACAAATGGAAAATTCTCTGTTATTCGTATGCCTGATCAAAGTCAAGAATTTAAAAAGATAAATTCCACTCAAAGAAATCAAATAAAGAATAGAAGTAAAAGATAATCCTTTTTCTATTCTTGCAAAAAAGCCTGCTCGCTGAGCAGGCTTTTTTTTACTAACATTTGATTGTAAATATCTTATCTAATATATTGTTTTTTCTCCCATCAAAAACTCTATTTTTGATTGTTGGTTAATCTTATCTTTTTGAACACAACTCAAAGATAATCATTAACTTATATTCATAAAACAAAATTGCAATGAAAAAAAACAATATCAAAAAAATTATTATTTTCTTGTCCATTATCATCGTTCTATTTATTATAGCATGGGGAGCAATAACACTCTATAAAAACCTGAAAAAAGCATATCTTCACCCCTACCATGCCATTCCGGAAAATGCAATAATAATGGTTAAAACATCAAGCATATATTATTTATGGAATAAAATTCTACCAGAAAACGATCTTTTTATGGATTTGATAAACTTTGAAAATTTATACAATAAAACAATCGCCGTAAACCACGCAGATTCGATAATTCGACAAAATTCAGATATTTTAGAGTTGTTTAAAAACAATGAGTTCTATATTTCATTGCATAATACAAGCGACAATTCAGTTCAAGCACTTTATATTCTTCCCTATACAAAATTGCAAGAAAAACGCTTATCAAAATCTTTTAAAGAATACCGGAATGATTTTGAAGAAAATTATAAGGAAACATCAATCTACCGTTTTTCAGGCGATAGTTCTGCTTTTTATTACATGAAACAAGGCATTTTGGCCATTAGTTTCGCTCCCGAATTACTAAAAAACTCCATTGACATGATGAACAGCGGAAAACGCATGGATGAAAATCCTGCTTTTAATTTGGTTGATAAAACTTCAGGCAAAAAAGTAGACATCAGTTTTTATGTTCACTACAACAGAGCTTTTGAATATCTAAAATCCTATATTTCGGACGAGTATTTATCGCTTATCGAACAATTGCAAAGCTCTTCCGAATGGCTCGAAACCGATTTGCATCTCCGGAAAAAAATAGCATTATGGAATGGCTATAGCTCTTTTACTGAAACAGAATCGTACTTAAATGTTTTTGAAAACCAATCTGTTGTAAATTACAATTTTCTAAATATTGTACCTAAAGACGTTTTTTACTTCGCTGCAATCAGTTTTTCTGAATCATCTACTTTTATTAAAAAGCAACTGGAATTATCGAAAACTTCCAAAAATAAGACTTCCAATTTTGAAAAAACAGATTTTTGGAGTAATTTATCTATTTCTCAAATAGCAAATGTGATTTATTATAATAAAAACGCACAAACAACAAGCCCCATTATCATTGCAAAACCGATTGATGTAACAGTTTCAAAAGAAATATTGATACAAAATATGGAATCTGTTTCCGACACTAGCTCTTATTTAGGCTTTACTATTGGGAAATTAAACCTCTCAAAAACAGCACGTTGCTTTTCACCAGAATTTTTTGCCAACACAGACGTACAAGCTTTTGCCATCATCGACAGTTTTTTGGTTTTTGCACCCCAAATTTCCGAACTAAAATATGTCATCGATGGCATTGTAAATGTACAAGTATTTACCGAAACCCAACTGTATTCAGAGATGTCGGAATATGCTACCAACGAATCCAATCTATTTATATTTTGTGCCATTGCAAATGCCCAAGAGCAAATATTGTCGATGCTTAAAAATGAATATCAAGACCACGAAATAATGGCAACATTATTAAAAAACACAGCATACGCTGGAATTCAGTTTGCCACAGCAAATAATAAATTGATGATGACTTCAGCTTTTCTAAAATATGAGAGTTCAGGTGTAACTCCAAACAAAATGCTTGTCAGCCCAGAAAAACAACTTAGTGACAGCTTGCATTTTGAGAAAAAAACTCCAAAAAAGATTTGGGAAATTAATGTTCCCAATACAATTGTAAAGGCACAATTACTTACGGATCCATCGGAAGATTATTTTAAAGTAGCCATTATTGATAAAAAAGCAAACATGATTTTGCTCGACCACAAAGGCACCAAATTATGGCAAATAAAACTAAAGGATTATTCGGAAAGTAAAATCACCATGGTAGATTTCTATAAAAATGGCAAATGGCAAATGTATTTCAATTCACCCAACAGAATATATTTGATTGACAAACTGGGACGTCCAGTCGGAAAAACCTACCCTTATCCTTTCAGAGTATTAGCAGCAAATCAGGGAACCATCATCGACATCAACAATAAAAAAGATTACAGAGCTTTTTTTATCAATATAAACAGACAAATAAGCTGCATCGATCTAAATACCAATTTGGTTTCTACATGGAAAATGCATGTATTAAATCGACCCTCCAATCATCCAATTCAAGCCGACAAAGTAAATGGAAAGTGGATTCTTTCAATTATTGACAATGAAGAAAATATTCATTTTTTGAACATCGACGGAATCCCAGCATTTTCGCAACAAAAAACCATTCCTAAACATCATGGTTCAACATTGTCATTTCTCGATGAACCTCAAGCTTCATGGTACTACATGAGTAACAGCGGATTTTTAATAAAAATCAGTGCCGATGGAAAAATAGTTGAAGAAAAATTACCCATCAATGATATTCCATATACGTTTACAAAAATGAAATGTGAAACCACAAAAAATTATATGTTTGTGGTCAGCAGTGACAAAAACATCCATCTTATTTCAACAGACTTAAATCAAGTAAAAACGATTCCTCATAATTCAAATCCCGAAAACACACAAATTTCATCTCAAATTCCTTCTGTTTTTACCTTTACTGAAGCTGAAAAAAACACAATCTTTAATATCGACAATCAAACAATGTATGAATTTTCAGGAAAAGTAGATTTGTTGAAAACAAACAATGTGAAAAATCTTATCAATTTTCAGGGAAATAAAATAAGTCTCTGGGAAATTAATTAGTGTCGCCTAAAAGGCTTGATTTAATGAATTTTCCAATATTTCAGAAATAAAATCTGAAAACATCTTTGCCTGCCAAGAACTTTAAATTATGAAGACATAAATTTATGGAAAATTAGTTTTAGTTTAAAGAATCTATTATTTATTATCTTTGCAATTAAACTTAGTTTATGTTGAAACAAAAATTATATTTATTAATCTTCTTAATAAGCAAAATTTTATTCGTTTTTTCAGGAAACGAAATTTTAGTTTTCGACTCTCAAGTGCAAATAAAAGCCAGAAGTTCAGAACATATATTTATCAGTTTTTGCAAAGGAGACATTATTAATATCGAAATCAAAGAGTTGAAAAACCGCTCTATTCGACATTTTAGTGCCTCTGAATATAAAGGACGTTTTATTTATGGGCTGAATACTAGACGAGATTCAGCTTTATGTATTTTTTTTGTTCCCGAAACATCAGTTTACGTTTTGAACTTAAAAAACAACTCATTCCTCTCTCGAAATTATACGCTTAAAATATTTCGCAAACCCGTATCAAATAATTCAAAAGAATTTAATACAAAGCCCGTTTGGGAAGAACAAATTGATACGGTTTACGACATTCGTAAACGGGATAAAATTATTGCATACGACACATCAGTGACCGAAAATCCGATTTTAGTATTGGATACTTGCAAAAATATTGAACAGATTTTAATGGACCAAAGAATCAAGTTGGAGTCTTCCATCTCTTTTCGCAAAAAAAACCGTGCTGTCATCGAAATTGATTTAACAGAAGATACTTTCCAAAATAAATTTATCAAACACGAGCCTCTGGCATGGGCATATTGGATTGGCGTTGGCAACGAAGCAGAAGAAAGCTGGCAAAAAACAGTAAAAACAGTAAGCAAATTGGGAAGTGGGCTTTTGTCCCAATACGTACATCCACTTTTAGGCTTTGCCATAGGAATTATTCCTGATTTTTTTATTCCAGTAACGGGAAAAAACGTACGCTTTTGGTTTGTAAACGACACCTTGCAATCCAATCTTTTTTTACA
>JAQUHH010000333.1 GCA_028683685.1 Bacteroidales bacterium | reverse complement strand
AATTCATTGCGAAAATGTCCTTTTATGTTGTTTTTCTTAATAATTACATGTTTCCCTTAAAATCATTCGTGTAATGATATTTAAATAAATTCCATGTTGATTTATTTTTGTATTTTTATCCCCTAAATTGAACTAAAATGAGTTTCGTATAAATACGAATTAATTGATTTTAAAAAATGCGTAAAATAAACTATAAACTACTCTTATTCAGTGTTTTGATGCTGTTAAATGTACATTTGGTTTTTGCTCAGTATTCCTATCAGATTGCGGTTTTAAAATATCGTGGAGGCGGCGATTGGTATGCAAATCCAACGTCTTTGCCAAACTTAATCAAGTTTTGCAATCAAAATGTTCAAACAAACATCAATCCAAATCCATCAACGGTGGAAGTTGGCAGTGCCGATATTTTCAACTATCCTTTTCTTCATATGACCGGACATGGAAATGTTGTTTTTTCGGATCAAGAAGCGAATAATTTAAGAAATTATCTCATAGGTGGAGGCTTTTTGCACATTGATGATAATTATGGAATGGATAAATATGTTCGTCCACAAATTAAAAAGATTTTTCCCGATATTGACTTGGTCGAATTGCCTATTAATCATCCAATTTATCAGCAAAAATTTAAATTGCCAAATGGTTTGCCCAAAATTCATGAACACGATGGAAAACCACCTCAAGGTTTTGGCATTATTTATAACGGTCGCTTGGTGCTTTATTATACGTACGAAGCGGATTTGGGAAATGGCTGGGAAGATGCCATTATCCATGGAGATTCTGAAGAAACTCGTTTGAAAGCACTCCGAATGGGTGCCAACTTAATTCAATATGTATTTACTCAATAAATAAAATAAGTATGAAAAAAATCTTAATTAGTATTGCGTTTCTAATTATAGCACAGTCATTTATGCGTGCTGATGAAGGAATGTGGATTCCCATGTTGCTCAAACAACAAAATCAAAAAGATATGCGTGCCAACGGCATGAGGATTTCTGCCGATGATATTTACGATATTAACAACGCCAGCCTTAAGGACGCTATTGTGCTTTTTGGAGGAGGTTGTACTGGTGAAATCATTTCAGACAAAGGATTGATGCTTACCAATCATCACTGCGGTTATGGAAACATTCAACAACATAGTTCGTTGGAGTTCAATTATTTGGAAAAAGGATTTTGGGCAATGTCGCTCGATGAAGAGTTGCCAAACAAAGGATTAACGGCCACTTTTTTAATCCGCATGGAAGATGTTACGAAGGCGGTTTTAGAAGGTGTTACCAATCAAACAAGCGAAAGTGAAAGAGCGAAGATTGTTGAGAAAAACATTGAAACAATTACCAATGAAGCCGTTAAAGGAACTCATTATTCGGCAGTAATCAAGCCATTTTATTATGGAAATCAATATTTTATGTATGTCAATGAAATTTTCAAAGACATTCGTTTGGTAGGAGCACCTCCGTCAAACATTGGGAAATTTGGGGGCGACACCGATAACTGGATGTGGCCTCGTCATACTGGTGATTTTTCTGTATTTAGAATCTATACTGGTCCCGATGGAAAACCAGCTGAATTTGCTAAAGATAATATTCCATACAAACCTAAAAAGCACTTAACAATCTCTACCAAAGGATATAAGAAAGATGATTTTACTTTTGTTTTTGGATATCCTGGCACGACCGAACAATTTCTTACTTCACAAGCCGTAGCTCTTAAAACGGTTTACGAAAATCCAATTGCCATTCAACTTCGCGAAGAACGTTTGAATATTATTAAAAAACATATGGAGTCGGATCCATTAATTCGTATTCAGTATGCAGCAAAAGTAGCTTCCATAGCCAATGGCTGGAAAAAATGGATTGGCGAAAATAGAGGAATTAAGAGATTGAATACCATTGCTGAAAAACAAGTTTTAGAAACAAAATTTAATACATGGGCTAATGCTACTCCAGAGAGAAAAGCGGAGTATGGTAACTTAATGGCCGACTTTAAAAAAGAATATGATAAAGCAACTCCTTATTATGTTTCTTATAAATATTTTTCCGAAGCTGCATATTCTATTGAAGCCGTCCGTTTTGCGTTGAGTTTTAGAAGTTTGGTTTATTTGGTCGAAAAGAAAGAAACTACAGAATCTGCTGCAAAAACAACTGCAGAGGGTTTGATAAATGCTACTAAATCTCACTTTAAAGGCTATCAGCAAGTAATTGATAAAGAATCGTTTGCGATTGCTACTAAGGTGTATTTTGAGAAACATGATCCTCAATATCAACCGCAAGCTTTAAAAGATATTGCCAAAAAATATAAAAATAATTTCGATCGTGCGGCGGAACAAATTTTCTCAAAAAGTATATTTACTTCCGAAGAAAAAATCCTAGCATTGCTTCAGAATTTCAAAAAGAAGGATGTAAAAAAAATCAAAAAAGATCCTATTTTTATCTATGCTGAAGAAACCATTAAACATTATAGAGATGAAATTTATCCCGCATTAATGGAAGTAGAAGAAAAAATCGAGCATTTATACCGTTTATATTCCAAAGGTATCATGGAGATGATGTCGGATAAACTTTTTTATCCAGACGCCAATATGACTTTGAGGGTAACGTATGGTAAAGTGGATGATTATTATCCTTATGATGGTGTTCGATATCACTACTTTACAACTTTGGATGGAATTATGGAAAAAGAAAATCCCGATGTTTA
>JAQUHH010000332.1 GCA_028683685.1 Bacteroidales bacterium | reverse complement strand
TTTTATTATTAAGCCGGCTTCATTTTTCATCCTTCAGGACAAGAGGCAAAGAAAATGAAGCCGAAAACAATCTTTATCCACAGCGTTTTTGGTTTCGTTAATGGCAAAAAGTCCATCAGGTGCAAAGATATAAAGAATTTCTTTTTCTTGGAAGGATGAG
Source organism: Bacteroidales bacterium (assembly GCA_028683685.1). Classification (GTDB taxonomy): domain Bacteria; phylum Bacteroidota; class Bacteroidia; order Bacteroidales; family WCHB1-69; genus JAQUGA01. Next base: position 2,545 of record JAQUHH010000332.1, on the reverse strand, counting down.
TATTTACATCTTTTCGGTTTTGCCTCGGTTCTAAAGGAAGCCCGAAAAGATGTTTGAATATCATAATTTAGAATTCTTCAGTAATTTTGTTTTCATTTACAAATTGTTCAATTTTTATTAAAACTGTTTGTAAGTTATGCGTAATATCTTTATTTGAAAATCTGATAATTTTCAAACCATAGCTTTCTAATTCACATTCTCGCTCTTTGTCTCTTATTTTCACATCTTCATTATCATGAACACTTCCATCAACTTCAATAACTAATTTATACTTGTGGCAATAGAAATCAACAACAAATCGGTTTATAGCATGCTGTCGTCTAAATTTTAAACCTAAAAATTGTTTGTTTTTTAATGTATTCCACAGGATTGTTTCTGGAAATGTTTCTGTTTTTCTTAAGCTTTCTGCTAATTGAAATGAAAAAGCATCGGCTCCATAATGCATGTTTTCTGTTTCCATATTTTTATTATTAAGCCGGCTTCATTTTTCATCCTTCAGGACAAGAGGCAAAGAAAATGAAGCCGAAAACAATCTTTATCCACTGCATTTTTGGTTTCGTTAATGGCAAAAAGTCCATCAGGTGCAAAGATATAAAGAATTTCTTTTTCTTGGAAGGATGAGTTTTGAGTGGTGTGAATTAATTCTCATAACGAGTAAATTGTTTTTACAACTCAATAGTTTTTTGTATTTATTTAGTTATCAACGTGTTGTGAATATTGCAAAAATCCAAAAACACACAAATATAATTATTGGTGCAATTGTAGAAAAACATAATAAATAGAAAAACGGGATGTACTTTGTTTTATTTTTTGCTAACTCCCGAAAATTTACGAATAGTTTCTTGTCAATAAAAAAATAATTTTTATACCCATTCTGTCTAAGTATAATTATAGCTATTGTTGTAATTATAACCGAAATTAAGATAAACAAAGCAAAACTATAAGAAAGCAATTTGTCCATTTTTTGTGTTTTATTTTACTTCTTTTAATATTAATTCATCGGGCACACCTAGTTCTTTTCTTTTTTGCAAATACACTTCTTTTTTAAAAGGGCCATATACATTTAAATATCGAGCTGTATTTGTAAGTGTATCAAAATAATAATCATTTTTTTCTTTTTTGTTGATAATCCAATATTGTTTAAATGTGCTACTATTGAAGGCTGCGTTACACTTTTTTGCGGTAATTTCAGTCGAAATACTAGTACACTCAGGAATACTGTCCCTTGGTCGCTCAGTTAAAATAATATAAGTTGAGTTAAAATTACACTCCAAAATGTGACCATATACGATGTATGAATTGTCAGAGTTGAGAAGTCCAACATCTCCTCGACTATTATAATCTAGTTTATAATCGCCCCCTAAATCTGGGAATTTATTACAACTCAAGATTGATGTCAAAAAAAGAAATATTAAAAGAGTTTTCGTTATCTTCATTTTGTTTATTATTCTGGTATTGTAATTGTCCCATAAAAAATGACTTCATAAGGTCCTCCAAAAATCAATGGGACTATTGCGGCAGCAGGGTTTATCATTAAATTGTAATTGATTGAGCCACCGATAACAGTACCAACATTCCTTGAACTATAACCAGCTTCCCATTCAATATTAAAATCAAAATAGTTTGGCATAATAGAAAATTTATTATCCCCTAAATATTTCATGTCGATTTTTCCAAAAGCCAAAGAAGTAGAATTAACCTCTAAATCAAATAAATTCACCTGTTTAACATCTCCTTTTTGAATCCCAGATAGTCCTAGTTTTTTTTGCGTTGCATTTTTAAAATCTATAGTATTTGTTTTTATTATTAAGGGTTTCCCACCACCAATTTGAAAGTGCAAATACATTTTCGCCAAAGAAAAATCTACACCTTGATTAATCCCATTCCCTTCTCCCTCCACTCTAAACACTCCGGCTCCTGCAATAAAACCAAAATCAGCATTTTCGAATTGTGAATTATAATGTTGGAGTTTTTCTTGATATTCTTGATATTTTGCTATTTCGACATACAATCCATCGCCAATCATTCGTAGAAACACATTGCCATTTTCATCCGAAAATTTCATGTCTTTTTTCAGTTTCCATAAATTATCATTTTTGTCTTTAAAAGTTTCACCCATTTCTGGATATTCTTTGAAAAATCTCATGCCATTTATCAGAGTTTCATACCACGGATTCAAGGCAACATACCCACTCGGATCCACATACTTCAACGGATTGTTGAGCACGTACGAAAAACGGTTGTAGTTTTGGGAGTTGGCGGGGTTTTGGATAAAAGAGTTTGCTTGCAATTTTTTTTTAAAACATGTATTTGTGGCAGTGTAATTCATTGGATAAATTTAATAAAAAAAACAATCTGTGGCAAATAGTATTTTATTAATGTTACTCTTGTTTTATAAAATCATATTCTTCTTGTAAATCGATACTTCTTCTGAGTACATATGATTTTTTAAACGATTTAATAGCTATAATGAACTTCATATTATAAACTTCTTTTTTAGGGATTTCATTGGGATTTAATATAATATTAAACATTTTTTGCTGTG
>JAQUHH010000331.1 GCA_028683685.1 Bacteroidales bacterium | reverse complement strand
AATTGGATCGCATTTATTATGGAAAAGCATCTTTTTATGGCGATGAGTTTATTGGAAATCATACCGCCAACGGCGAAATTTATGTTCACAATAAAATGACTGCTGCACATCGTTTGTGGCCCTTTCACACCCAAGTTAAAGTAACCAATTTAAACAATCGCCGTTCGGTAATTGTACGAATTAACGACCGAGGTCCTTTTATCGAAGGTCGACATTTGGATGTTTCAAAAGGCGTTGCCGAAGCCTTGGGATTCGTTAGGGCAGGAGTGATAGACGTTAGAATGGAAGTGATCAGCTGGGGAAAAGACGATCCCGAACAAATGGAGCGTTTGGCAAATGCCGAAAAAGCAATGCTTTTGAGCGATAAATCCATAAAGTCAGCCCCTAAACCCGTTATAGTAGCTGTTTCTTCAGCTCCAAAACCAAAAGAAGAGTCTTTGAAAAAAGAAATAAAGACCGTTTCAGAAGAAAAACCGACTCCAATTTCAAAACAATTTACCACTGTTGAGAAAAAAGAAAAGAAATCTCCTCCAAAAAACAGCTATTCTTTGGAAATGAGTCGTTCGCGTTGGATGTGTATGGACTCGGATACCCTGAGTGGATGGTGTATTCAAGTAGGAGCTTTTTCACAAAAAGGAAATGCGATGAATACGTATGATAAGGTATTGGAAATTACCAATGATTGGGTTTGCATTCAAGAGATCGAACGAAATGAACGCTCGTTGTATAGAGTAGTTGCCACAAAAACAATGGATTATGAATTGACAAAAGAGAATTTGGCAAAAATCCAAGAATATTATCCAGAAGCTTATATTACTACGTATTTGAATTTAAAGTTGACCGCAAAATAATTTTTTCTGGATAAATTATAAATACAAAAGCATATCATTTATGTATTTTTCCACGCTTTCGGGAATCAAATATTTGAGGGGTTTATGATCTTTAATCAGTTGTCGGATGTGAGATGCCGAAATATCCATCTGCGGAACATTTTCAATAATATGAATATTTGGATAATCCAACCACTCTTCAATGTTCGTATGGGGGCGAGTGTAGACGTAAATACTGTAAAATTCAAGTATTGTTTTATAATTTTTCCACTTTTTAAAACTCTCTAAATTATCGCTTCCCATTATTAAGCAAAACTCATATTCATAATATTTGTCTGTCAAATATGCCAAAGTTTTAACGGTATAAGAGGGAATGGGCATTTTGAATTCTACATCCGATGCTTTGAAGTTTGGATTGTCATCAATGGCCAGTTTTACCATATATATTCGTTGTTTTTCGTCCAGCAACGATTCTTTCGATTTTAACGGATTGCTCGGGCTCACTACAAACCAAACTCGGTCCATGTCCGTATGTTCTAACATGTGATTGGCTATAATTAAATGACCCACATGAATGGGATTAAAAGATCCAAAAAATAAACCTATTTTACGCTTTTTCATTTTCTATAAAATTGATAATATGGGTAAAAACTTCTTCTATGGCGGTTTCTAATTCCTGATTGACAACAATTACATCAAAATTTTGGGCAAATTCAAGTTCTTTTTCTGCTTTTTGAATTCGTTTTGCTAAGGTCTTTTCTGTCTCCGTTCCTCTGTTAAGCAATCTATTTTCCAATTCCTGAATGGATGGAGGCTGAATAAAAATAGACAAACTGTTTTTTGGAAATTGTTTTTTGATATTCAATCCTCCCACTACATCTACATCAAACAAAACATGTTTGTTTTCGTCCCAAATGCGGTTTAACTCAGATTTAAGCGTTCCATAGTAGCTTCCTTGGTATACTTCTTCCCATTCCAAAAACTCGTCTTTGGCAATCTTCTTTTCAAAAACTTCTTTTCCCATAAAATAGTAGTCTTTGCCTTCGACTTCATTTTCTCGTTTATCTCGACTGCACACAGATATTGAAAATGCCAAAGGCAAATCCTTTTTCAAAATTTCCTTAACAATCGTAGTTTTGCCTGCCCCTGAAGGGGCCGAAATGATAATTAATTTTCCTTCCATATATTGACGATTTTGGGAGCTAAGTTAGGAAATTTTAGCGAAGAATTAGAAAAAAAAGTGACCAAGTGCCTGAATTCAGTGTGAGTGTGAGTTTTGAGGTGCTCACGCCTGATTCAATGACAATGAAGAATTGAGAATGAAAAATTAAGAATTGGAAATTTGGAAAAAGCATCTGAATACAATGTGAGAATGAATTTTAAGTTACTTAATCACTCAGTCACCCAGTCACCTAGTTACTCGTTTACTTTCCCAAATCCGCCGCAGGCAACAGTCCACCTGTCCACCTGCCCACCTGCCCACCAGTCCACCAGTCCACCAGTCCACCAGTCCACTCAGTTGCTAATTTTTTTTTACTTTTTCACAAACTGTTCTGCGTAATATTTTGCCGTTAGTTTTTCGCCGGTTGCTTTTTCTATCATGTCATTCCATTGTAGTTTGGCTCCCAATGAGAATACTTTATCGCGGAAGTAAGAACCCACTTCAGGGCGATTGCTGATGCTCATCATGTTGACATTGTCTGACTTCAGAATGTTTTCGGCAAGATAGAATGAAAATTGTGAAGCTAAAAGTTCGCCCAAATGATAGTTATGATAGTAACATGGCGAAGTAGCAATATGGATTTTCGATGCCCAATCGGGTTCGTTTCTGCCTTCTGGTTTTTTAATCATTTGATATTTCTCAACCAAAGTCCACCAAAG
>JAQUHH010000330.1 GCA_028683685.1 Bacteroidales bacterium | reverse complement strand
AAAAGATTTGATTTGTCATATGTCGTGGAAAGAGATTGACAAAACTCAGGAATCTATTCAGTCATTGTATTTTTGGACCAAGGAGATGTAGGATTCACTATGCATTTCCCTTGGAAAGGAAAAACAATCCAACCGAAGCTGGGAAAATATAAACGATTAAGTTTTTATCCAAAATCAGCCCTTGATAACCTCTGGCGATAAAAAACAAAGAAATTAGAAACACCATTAAACCGGAAATAATCGTTAATGAAGCATTTTTCCGAAAACCTCCGGCGAACAATAATACTCCAAAAACAAAGAAAAGCAGAATAACAAGATAATAGACACTTTCAAAATTGAAAGTTTTCACGGTTTCGTAAAAGTAAAAAATAATAAAGAGCAAAACTGAACTTCGCAACATCCATTTTGCAAATCCTTCGATTGATTTTATTGGCTTCATATGAAATAATTTGAGGTAAAATTAGAAAAAAATCCTTAAAAAACAGAAAACCCTTACATTTCTTTCAATAAACCCTCGATCACAACTGGGAAATGGGTATATTCTAATTGATGTATTTTATCAGCTAAGCTCACCGGCGTATCATTTTCAGAAATCTCACATGTAGTTTGAAAGATCACGTCGCCTTCATCGTATTTTTCATTTACAAAGTGAATTGTAATTCCACTTTCCTGATCGTGATTAGCTATCACACTTTGGTGAACTTTGCCTCCATACATACCTTTACCGCCATATTTTGGCAACAAAGCCGGATGGATATTTATAATTTTATGAGGAAAAGCGTGGATTATCTCTTTGGGAACGAGGCATAAAAAACCAGCTAAAACAATAAGAGAAGGATTTAAGAGCCTCAATTCCGACAATACGGTTCCATTATACAATTCATTATTTGAAAACACGCGACAAGGAACATCCATGCTTTTGGCACGATGAATCACAAAAGCATTTGGATTATTACAATAAATAGATGCAATATTGATATTTTCGGACGATTGAAAATACTCAAAAATTCGTTGAGCATTGGAACCACTGCCACTCGCAAAAACAATGATATTTTGTCGCATAAATATTAAGATTTATTAGAATGCAAACCTAAGTTAATTCTGCGAAACATACAAATTCCGTCGAATAGGACTCCAAAATAATACCCAAATTACTGATTTATAATTTATTACAAATTTGTAAAAAGAATAAAAAAAAAATACAACAACGTAGGAACATAATTTTGTTTTTGGGCTAGAATTGATAGAAAAGAAGCAAAAATGTCAAAATTTTAAAGAATTTTAACAATTCTATTTTACTGGTTACGTGCTTATTAGTTGAGAAATGGATTCAAAATAATAAAATTGAGAACTCCATAAATAAAAAAGAGTAATTTTGCATGGTTAATCATAAAAATTAAAAATTATGTCTGAAATTGCAGAAAAAGTAAAAGCTATCATAGTTGATAAGCTAGGCGTTGATGAAAACGAAGTTAATCCAGAAGCAAGTTTTACAAACGATTTAGGTGCTGATTCACTTGATACAGTAGAACTTATAATGGAATTTGAAAAGGAATTTAATATAGCTATTCCTGATGATCAAGCTGAAAAAATCGCAACAGTAGGTGATGCTATTACCTATATTGAAAACTCTACGAAGTAATTTTTTTATTGTAACACAAACACTTTATCCTTAATGGAGATTAAAAGAGTTGTGGTTACCGGAATGGGAGCACTAACTCCGATTGGAAATTCAGTCGAAGAATATTGGACAGGATTGCTTAACGGAGTTAGTGGTGCCGCTGGTATCACGCGTTTTGATGCCTCAAAATACAAAACGCAATTTGCATGTGAGGTCAAAAATTTTGACCCTTCTAAATATTTTGATAGAAAAGAAGCACGTAAACTTGATTTGTTCACACAGTTTGCCATGGCAGCTTCCGAAGAGGCTATTTTAGATTCTAAAATAGATTTAGAGAAAGTTAACTTAGACAGATTTGGCGTTATTTGGGGAACGGGAATAGGTGGTTTTACCACTTTTATTGACGAAATTATCTCCTATGCCAATAATGAGAACACTCCACGTTTTAATCCTTTTTTCATTCCTAAAGTGATTGGCGACATTGCCGCTGGTCATATTTCAATGAAATGGGGTCTTCGCGGACCAAACTACGTAACTACTTCTGCTTGTGCTTCATCCGCCAATGCAATCATTGATGCATACATCCAAATAATGATTGGAAAATGTGATATGTTTGTAACCGGTGGATCAGAAGCTGGCGTTAACGAAGCTGGTGTCGGCGGTTTTGGAGCGATGCACGCTATTTCGACCCGAAATGATGATCCCACAAAAGCTTCTCGTCCTTTTGACGCAGACAGAGATGGTTTTGTCATTGGTGAAGGTGCTGGCTGTCTTATTCTAGAAGAATACGAACACGCTATAGCTCGAGGTGCGAAAATATACGCAGAAATGATTGGTTTTGGCTTATCTGCTGATGCTCATCATCTTACAGCTCCACATCCAGAAGGAAGAGGTGCCATGATGGCAATGAATAACGCATTAGAACACGCCCAAATAGATCCTTCGGCAATTGATCATATCAACACTCATGGAACATCCACCCCTCCTGGTGATGTTGCAGAAATAAAAGCAATTCATTCCATGTTTGGAGATCATGCGTATAATATTAATATTAATTCAACAAAATCAATGACTGGACACCTTCTTGGTGCAGCC
>JAQUHH010000329.1 GCA_028683685.1 Bacteroidales bacterium | reverse complement strand
AAACTCCACACGAATCGTTTTCAGAAGGATTTTCACAATTCAAAAATTGTGCATAAGCAATAGCCAGTCCTAATTTGTGAGTTCCTTCGGGACCCAGAATCAGTTGGGCGTGACTCACTCTGCCATCTTTTTTAGCCTGAATCAGCTTCTTCTTAATGTCTTCGTGTCCAATTACTTCTTTAAATTGCATGTCTCTTTAATTTGATAGCGTAAAATTAAGCAATTTTTTCCACCTCATTGTTATATTTATTCTTGCGATTAACCAATATAAAATAGATTTCTCCATGCTTTTAAAAAAATACACGAGTCCTGTGTCTTTTTTTTAAAATTGTCCGATAAAAATCTTCAGAAAGCATTCCTGAAAAAGATAAAACTGTATCTTTATCAAAAAAAAGAGTGAATTACAATTATCTCGTTATTGAAGGATGTATTGGTGCAGGGAAAACCTGTTTCAGCAAGCGTTTGGCAGATGACTATAACGCCAGAATAATTTATGAGCAATTTGCTGACAACTCCTTTTTGCCCAAGTTTTATGAAGATCCACAAAGATATGCTTTCCCTTTGGAAATGTCTTTTTTGACAGACAGATACAATCAATTAAAAAACAAACTAACGCAAACCGATCTTTTTTCGCAATATACCGTTGCCGATTATTTTATTGATAAATGTGTGATTTTTTCAAAAAACAATCTGAATACAGATGAATATTCCCTTTATCTTAAAATTTTCGACATCATCAACTCCTTTATTCCAAAGCCCGATTTAATTGTTTATTTGTATAAAGATGTAGACTTACTTTTGAAAAACATCAAAAAAAGAGGACGGGATTTTGAGCAAAATATTGATTATAAATATCTTGACGATATTCAGAAGGGATATTTAGATTATTTCAAATTACTTTCAAATACTCCCATTGTTATTATTGATACCAATCAGCTTGATTTTGTAAATTCAGAAGAGGATTATCAATATTTGAAAAATATAATCAATCAGAAGTATGAAAATGGGATTCATTATTTGGCAGAATTCAATCATCTGTTATTTCAAGAAAAGTCTGAATAAAGAGACGTATTATTCAACCATCGCTATTCTTATTTTTACAAGCTAATTTCTTCTGTTTGAATTACTTCATACGTTTCTGCATTATAAAGTACCGCGACAAAGCTGCAGTTTTGCGGATTAAAACCTTTGCCTTCAAAAGAAAAGCCATGAACTTTAAGAAGTGTTTGGTTTGCTTCGGCTGAACTTTGACTGACAGTTTCGCCCCAAGGAGAGTTTAAAGATGCTCGCAGCATGTGATTGTGTTGGTAATTGTGGATTATTGGAACCTCGCCAATGCTCGCAAAAGCATTTTTTTGAGGCGATATTATATTGTCTTCTATCATATAAATGGCTAATTTTACCTCTTCTGCAATATTTTTCAAGAAAGTAACTTTGGAAGCAACACAAGCTTTTTGCTCTGCTCCATCATATTGCAATGCCAACTGGATGGCTGCTGCTGGGTCGTTTTTGTCAATGGCTTTTGCGGCGATGCCCCAAGCCGAGCGATCCATTACCATAGATGATGCAAAAGGCAAGCGGCTGACCATGCCCGATGGGTATCCTTGAACGCCAAAACCATCGTTCAAAGTTGTTCCCACAATGGTGCGATAGTCGGCTGGAAATTCAGGGGATTCGGGTTCTGCAAATAAACCAGCATGAATGGCTATAATTACGATAGAATCGCCGTATTTTGTTTTTAAGTTACTTGCTTTTAGATGGCCGTCTGGGCAATTTACACAAGTATGTCCTGTATATTCTTCCAATAATATTTTGCGATATACATCTCCCAAAGCTGGAAAATCAGGGGTGTCGCATGCAAATACTACAATGTCTTCGTTCATATAAGGACCTTCGATTTTGTCGCAAGAATAGAAAAATGCTACAAAACTTGCCAAAATAAATGCTATTAATATTGATTTTTTCATGTGGTAAAAAATTAAAAAGTACCTGTTAATGTTACTGCTAAGCCATTTGAAGCGGGAACTTCTCGACACACTCCGCCGACGCATAAAATTCCTTTTCGTTGTTTTCCATATGTTAATGCAAAACGCAAATTGTTTTTCACGATACCCACAGATGCGTTGTAGTAGTGTATCCTTTTTCCTTCTATTTCATTTCCGTAATTATAAGAATCGCCCACTCCAAAAAACCACATGGGCGAAATGGTATATTCTGCCGATAAATTTGCCCAACTTCCTTCGTCTTGTTTGGTGTACATGTGTTGTGCTTCTAATCTCACAGCGTTTTTTGGATTGATGCGATACGTAAAATCAGCAATGCCAATGTGAGCATATACTGTCGGATCGCCCAAATGGCCTTCCAAAACAGATTTATTATAGGTTAGATAAATATAATCAGCAATTAATTTTAGCTTTTTGTTTATCCTTTTTCCAATTTCAATATTAAAATCTTCAAAAAGCAAAACATCGCCCGGTTGAAAGAAATTACTTTTATAACCATCGGTGCCATTTTGTCCAATTTCGGTTAGTTCATCCATTTTCGATTTCTGAATGTCATGTACTCTCGAATAATTTACTGCTAAATCAGTTCCGTATTTTCCACCGAGCAAGGTAGATTTTTTAATTTTGTAATTTATTTGTGCTTGAAACGACATTTGGCTATTAAATTGAGTTGCATAGGGATAAAAAGCACTTAATGCATACGAATGTTGGCGAGTTAGAGAAG
>JAQUHH010000052.1 GCA_028683685.1 Bacteroidales bacterium | reverse complement strand
CATCTCATAAATCAAACTTACGGTAATTCTGTTTCCAGAAGCGCCAATGGGGTGACCAATAGCAATGGCTCCACCGTTTTTGTTGCAAACTTCTTCAAACCACTCTTTTGTTACACCGTGATCTGCGGATAATTGAGTCATAACACCCAAAGATTGAGCCGCAAAAGCTTCATTTAATTCCAAAACGTTCATGTCTTGTAATTTCATATTTGCTTTTTTCAGTGCATTTGCAATTGCAGGAACGGGACCCATTCCCATAATTGAAGGATCTACTCCGCCTTGTCCAACGGCAACAATTTCTACCAAAGGAGTTAAGTTGTATTTTGCTACGGCTTCTTCCGAAGCGACTAATACAAAAGAAGCACCATCGTTGATTCCAGAAGCATTTCCTGCGGTTACGCTTCCATCTTTTTTGAAAGCAGGACGCAATTTTGCTAGTTTTTCAGGATTTGAAGCACGATTTACAAATTCATCGGTATCAAAAACAATGGTTTCTTTGCGTGTAACGATTTCAACCGGAACGATTTCATCTTTAAATCTGCCAGCATCAATAGCTTTGGCAGCATATTGTTGCGAACGATAGGCAAAAGCATCTTGTTCTTCGCGAGAAATATTGTATTTTTCAGCAATGTTTTCTGCCGTAATTCCCATATGCAATTCGCTAAAAGCATCGGTTAATCCGTCTGTAATCATAGAGTCAATAACTTTCATATCGCCCATTTTTACACCGTTGCGAATGGTAGCAGGCAATAAAAATGGAGCTCCAGACATGCTTTCTGTTCCACCGGCTAAAATCAAATTGGCTTCTCCTGCCTTGATGGCTGTATATGCATTATTGATGGTTTTCATTCCACTGCCGCAAATCATATTTACTCCATAAGCGGGTACTTCTACTGGAATGCCAGCTTTGATGGCTGCTTGACGAGCTACACCTTGTTTTTGTCCTGCGGATAAAATATTTCCTACAGAAACTTCATCAATAATTGCGGGGTCAATTTTAGTGTCTTCTAAGATCTGTTTAATGACGATTGCTCCTAAGTCGGCAGCACTGGTCGTCGCCAATGAACCACTAAATTTTCCAACTGCCGTTCTTTTGGCAGCAACAATAAATATTTTACTCATAATATAAAGTTTTTATTTTTTTATAAACCAATCCTTACATCCTCATTGGAGCCACATTAGCAGGAATAATTAGGCTTGCTTCTGTATTTGCTTTAATGTCATCAATGCTAAATTCGGGATGTATCTCTTTTAAAACGATGCCTTCGGGAGTCACTTCCAGTACGCACATTTCGGTCACAATTAAGTCAACTTGTCCGGCAGCAGTAAGAGGCAACGTGCATTTTTTTAATATTTTCACTTTTCCATTGGCCGTATGTTCCATGGCTAAAACTACTTTTTTGGCACCTACAATTAAATCCATAGCACCGCCCATTCCAGGTGTTCTTTTTCCAGGGATTGACCAATTTGCAAGGTCGCCTTTTTCATCTACTTGCATGGCTCCCAGCACAGTAACGTCAACGTGTCCGCCTCTAATGACCATAAAAGAGGTTGCGCTGTCGAAAGAGGACGCACCTTCCAAAGCTGTGATATATCCGCCGCCAGCATTGATTAAGTCTTCGTCCTGCATGCCTTCTTCTGGTGAAGGTCCCATGCCCAATAAACCATTTTCCGACTGTAAAGTCACTTTTACGTCCTTAGGGATGTAATTTGGAACCAAAGTTGGTAAACCGATTCCTAAATTCACCACATCACCATTTTTCAACTCTAAAGCTACGCGTCTTGCGATCACTTCCCGTATTTGATTTTTATCCATGATAATAATTTTTTTTTAACTGTTAATTCTTCTATTTAATTCTTGAGCAACATACGAAGCAACATCGTCTGCGTATGAATTCATGCTGAAACCAGCGTCATAGCCCAATTCTTTTGCCAATTCGTGCGAAATTCTGGGTCCTCCGCAAATAAGCAATACTTTGTCACGAAGTCCTTCTGCCTCTAGCATTTCAACTAGTTCTGTCAAGTTTTTAATGTGAACATCTTTTTGAGTCACCGTTTGCGAAACCAATAAAACATCGGCTTTCATTTCAATGGCTTTAGCAATAAATTCATCGTTGGGAACTTGACTGCCCATATTTAATGCTTCCATCATTTCGTATCGTTCCAAACCGAAGTGGCCCGCATAGCCTTTCATGTTCATAATGGCGTCGATGCCAACTGTGTGTGCATCGGTTCCAGTACTGGCTCCCACAACAACAATTTTACGCCCCAAATTTTCTTTGATAAAATTGTCCGTTTCATCCATGTCCATTACGGTTGATTCCACTTTGGGAACATGGATGCTTGAATAATCAATGGTGTGTGTACAGGAGCCATAGCAATTAAAAAAGGTAAATCCTTTTGTAAGTTCTTTATAGTAAACAACTTGTGGGTTTTCAAATCCCATTTTCTTCATCAGTTGTTTTGCCGCTTCAATTGCTTCATCGTTGCATGAAACGGGCAATGTGAAACTAATTTGTGTTTTACCATCATTCATGGTATCGCCATAAGGCTTGATTTTTGTTAAATCAAGCGAAGTGTCTTGACTTTTTTCATCCATTGAATATAAACCGCTCATATCTTTTGATTCTTTTTTCTGATTAATAAATAAAACTGCCTATCGGTTTTTCATGAGTTCCACAAAAGGATTGAAATAATAGGATCCTTTTTCAACCACTCCCGCCAAGCCTTTACCGCCGTTTTTTGGACGTTTAATATCGGCAAACATTCCTTTTTCGAGTGCTGTGAAAAGTCCTACTTTGTCGATGTTTTCAAGGATTTCTATGGCATCGTCAAGTACTTTTTTAGCTCGTTTTTGTATAATTCCATCTTGTTTAAACTCAACTTCGTTTCCGATGTTTTTCATGCTGTTGAAAATATATTTAGCATTTTCGATGGCCAAATATCGATCCGACATAAATGGAGTATGCACCGCTTCTGTAATCATTCCAAGCAGTTGAATTCCTTGTCCGGTCCATATTGAAATTTCGTTGAACAGAGCATTTTGAATTTGCCCTCTAAAAATATTTCCGGTCATAAATTTTGTAGGAGGCATATATTTTAAAGGTGCTTTTGGAAATATTTCTCGGGTCATTTGAGCCTGAGCCAATTCGTATAAAAATCCATTTTCGAGTTCGGGGTCCATTTCAAAAGCGTGACCCAATCCCATTTGTTCTTCTGGAATTCCAGCCAAGAGTGCCAATTGTTCGTTGATAAAATCAGAAGCCAAAACGGTATGTGCTTCTTCAAAAGCATCAGCGGTTGTCAAATAATTGTCTTCCCCGGTATTGATAATTACCCCTGCAAAACCGTTGATAACTCTGGAAAAATATTGATCAATTAAAGTTCTTTGCATATTAATATCGCGGAACAGGATTCCATAAAGTGCATCATTGAGCATCACATCCAAACCTTCCAAAGCTCCCATGGCTGCAATTTCGGGCATGCATAAACCCGAGCAGTAATTGCATAAACGAATGTAGCGACCTACTTCTTCGCCCACTTTGTCAAGAGCAGTTCGCATAATTCGGAAATTTTCTTGCGTTGCAAAAGTGCCACCAAAACCTTCGGTAGTCGCTCCGTAGGGAACAAAGTCGAGCAAACTTTGACCCGTAGTGCGAATCACTGCAATAATATCTGCTCCTTGACGAGCCGCAGCTTCTGCTTGCAAAACATCTTCATAAATATTTCCCGTGGCAACAATGACGTACAAATATGGTTTGGGACCTTCGCCAATGGTTGATAAATAATCTTTACGACGGTTTTTGCGGGTATTTATTTTCTCAATACTTTCGGTAATATAAGGTTGAATCGCTTTTTGAATTTCTTCTGTTGAATTTATTTTTAAACTCACCATGTCAAATTGCTCAAAAGCTATTTTTTCGGCTATTTTTTGGGGCGTTAAACCCGTTTCCAAAATGGCATTTCCAATATAAAATAAAACTCCTTCGCCCAATACATTTTTCTCTTTCAATGAGTCAATAACTACATTGGGAAGCGGAACTTCAAATTTATCTACTCCATTAATTCCGATTAAACGACAAAGCGTTCGCTCCACAGAGACGGAAGTGTAATCCTCTACAAATTTTTGTACACCATTCGCAATGTTTTTGGATACTTGTTTAGCCTTTTCTACTTTCGTAAAATCCAAATTAAGCTTAGATTCTTGCATAAATAGTTGATTTTTATATAGTTAAGTCTTGTTATTTCGAATATTTTTCTAAAAAAGTGATTCGGCTTCAAAGGTAAAAAAAATTTGTTTGTTAAAGGCAAAAAACATGTTTTTCAATGGTCAAAGAGCTTTAAATTAAAAATATTTTAACTTTGTACATTAAACTTCAGAAATTGTTTTTTTTGAAATTCACAATATGCACCTTAAATTTCAATTTTAGATGAAATTATCGAAATTTCAAAAGTGGGCTTTTTTAATTAGTGTTATTGCACTGATTTCAGCTTTTTCGGTTAATGAAATCAATCTTTTTCATCTAAATAAAGAGGGAATTCAGCTGAGAGGGAATCAAACTATTATTACGGCAGATGACTATTCTTATTTGTTTCCATATGATAATCTTATCGAACAAGGCTCATTTTATGTCAATGATTATGATAAATATTTGACGGTGATTCGAAGTCCGGGTTATGGTTTTCATTATGGTGTTTTGGTTCGATTTTTTGGTTTATCAAAAGGGTTGTTTTTGTTGAAAATGTGGCAATTATTTCTTTTTGCAGTATCGGTTTATGGTTTGTTTTTTTTAGCTTTAGATTTATTGAAATCTAAGAAATGGGCTGTGTTTGTGAGCTCTGTTTATGGTATTTTGCCCATCTCTTCTGGTTTTTTGTATTATACCTTGACGGAATCTATTTCGCCAGCTTTGCTTATTATTTTTCTCTATTTTTTAGCAATAGCACAAAAACAATCGGATGTTTGGAAAAAACATTTATTCTATCTTTTTTCGGCATTTACATTTTCATATTTGCTTATTACGCGTCCATTTTTAGGTCTTTTTGGACTTGCCATTCCTCTTTACATTTGGTTGGATGCTAATTTTGATAAAAATATTAGAAGGAAAATTATGTTTTTAGTTTTGTATTCTTTTGTGGGATTGAGTTTTATGTTAGTATGGCAAATTCGCAACAAGATGGTTTTGGGAAAATTTACGTCTTTGCATCCGATTTATCAAAATGAACTGCCGGGAACGTTTAGAGCTTCGCACAAAGCCATGTGGAATTTTTATAAAACATGGGAAAGTTCGGGAGCCGATTTTCATCAATCTACGTTGGGGATTTGGTATACTACTATGGCTGGGGATACAAGCGATGCGACTATTTATAAAACCATCCAAAATGTTCCGCTCAAATTTCGTAACGAACTTGGAGAGAGGGAATTATATACTGCTTTTAAAGCCTATCAAAAAACCATTTGGGAACAAAGAGATTTTGTTTTGAATCGAAAACTAATGACTTCTGAGTTGTCGCCGCAAGAGAAAATAACAATTGAGCATTTTCAAAAATTAGAGAAGGAATTTAAACAGAAATTCTTTCTTACCAATTATCTTTTTACACCGATAAAGGTCTATAGAAATTTGGCTTTTCATTCTAATTTATCCCTTTATATGTTCCAAAAAACCTATCGAGGAACTGTTTTTATGGAAATTTTGAGATATTTTGCTTTTATGATACATGTTTTGGCTTTTAGCCTCTTTGTTTTATTCATTTTTACTAAGCAAAAAAAGGAGCATTATTTGATTTATTTTGTTTGTCTTTTGTTTTATCTGCTTTATCTCATCTTCATTCAGCGGGGCATTGAAGAAAGATACACTTTGCCATTGTTGCCATTGGCTATTTTGAGTTCGGCAGCCGTAATAAAGTATGTTTTTGAAAAAATGAATTTCTCATTTTTGAAATAATGCTTGCCTCGCTTTTTTTTCGTAATTTTACACCAAATATTAGAAAATGGTAGATATTGGAAAAATGAATAAATTAACCGTTGTAAAAATGGTTGATTTTGGTTTATATTTAGATGGAGGTGAAAGAGGAGAAATTTTGTTGCCTCAAAATGCTGTTCCCGAAAATGTAGAAGCAGGCGATGAGTTGGATGTTTTTATCTATTTCGATTCGGAAGATCGAATTATTGCCACTACGCAAGAGCCTTTTGCCATGGTGGGAGAGTTTGCCCTGTTGCGCTGTATAGATGTGAGTGCTGTGGGTGCTTTTTTAGATTGGGGATTGTATAAAAACGTCTTGGTTCCTTTCCGAGAGCAGAAGATGAAAATGCAAGTAGGACGTTCCTATTTGGTTTTTCTTTATGTAGATGAAGAGAGCGATCGCATCGTAGCATCTGCAAAGATTGATCGATTTTTAGACAATGAAATGCCTTTTTTCGAACCTGGCGATGAGGTTGATATTATTGTTGGTGATCTCACAGATATTGGCTATAAAGCCATTGTAAACCATGCTTTTTGGGGAGTAATTTACCTAAATGAAGTTTTCGAACCTCTAAACAAAGGTGAAAAAATGAAAGCTTATGTGAAAAAAGTACGCGAAGATGATAAAATTGATCTTAGCATTCATCGCTATGGATACCGCAAAGTGGAAGATTCTCTTCAGAAAATTCTCGATAAAATTGAACAAGAAGGGGGCGAAATACAGCTTTCTGACAAGTCTTCTCCTGAAGAGATTTATGATGTTTTTGGAATTAGCAAAAAAACATTTAAGCAAGCCATTGGAGCTTTATACAAACAAAGATTAATTGATATTTCTAAGGATTCAATCAAAAGACTTCGTTCTCATGAGTAAAAAAAGAAACCCCCTTCCTGATTTAAAACCAAAAGATAATCGCAAAAGTTTCCAAGTGTCGGAACCCATTGAATTAATGGATTTTTTGAAACTTAGTTTTCCTGATAAAAGCCGAACCGCCGTTAAATCTTATTTGATTCATCGTCAGGTATACGTTAATAATCAGATAATTACACAATATAACCATCGCTTAAAACCATTGGATGTAGTTTTAATTTCAGAAACAAAAATTCCAACTTCAAAGGAGTTTGTTGGTTTGACAATTTTGTACGAAGACGATTATGTGATAGTGATTGATAAGGCTTCGGGCTTGCTTTCGATAGCAACGGCTTCTGAAAAAGATAATACGGCATACAGTCAGCTTCGCAATTATGTCAAAAATGTGAACGAGCGTAATAAGTTGTTTATTTTGCATCGTTTAGATAAGGATACTTCTGGCGTTATGATGTTTGCAAAATCGGCAGAAATTCAAGAAGAGATGCAAAAAAACTGGCAAAGATATGTTACCAAACGAACTTATTTAGCCGTATTGGAAGGAGCTGTAGAAAAGGACAGTGGGTCTATTTCGTCATGGATTTTTGAAGATCAAGCACATAAAATGGAAAGTAATGAGGAGCAAAAGGGCAGACAAGCTGTAACTCATTTTAAAGTGGTCAAACGCAAAGAAAATTTCACCCTGGTGGAGTTTGAATTGGATACAGGCCGGAAAAATCAAATTAGAGTTCACGCCCAAAGCATGGGGCATCCCATTGTTGGTGACCGAAAATACGGTGGCAACCCCTCGCCATTCGGACGTCTTGGATTGCATGCCAATATCTTGGAATTTATACATCCTGTTTTTCAAACCAGTATGCAGTTTAAAAGTCCTATGCCCTTTAGAATGTTTAGAAGATAAACGGAATATCTGAAAATAGCTTTTTTGTCGTCGAATGGAAGTTTTATATTCCTTATTCCGGTGAACTTAGTCCATCTTATTTATGTCAGCAAGTTGTGATTTTTAAATTCTTTTCTCCTGAAAAAACTTCTAATTTTTATAATCCCTTTAAAAATATAGATTTACAATTGCTTGAAATACATTGTTTGTAATTTCAAATTGGAGGTTTTTTTAAATTTACCGAAATATTTAGTTTTGTCAAAAACTACTTAAATAAAATTAATTCATTGAAAAATACTATGTTTTTGGATTTTACTTTGTATTTTTGCCATTGAAACTATATTGTGGGATTTAGAGGAGTTTTTAAAAGGATAAATCCTAGCTTGTAAAGTTTTTGAATAATTAAGCGAAAAAAAATAAAATCATGATAGTTAATAACAGAGCAAAGTTTTTTCCAGAAGTTACCGACGAACAGTGGAATGATTGGAAATGGCAATTAAAAAATCGAATAGAAACCCTTGATCAATTAAAAAAGTACATCAAACTTACCCCAGAAGAAGAAGAAGGGGTGAAGGAGTCGTTGAAAACCTTAAGAATGGCAATTACGCCTTACTATTTGTCGATTATTAATACCGAAATTAGTAATTGTCCCATTCGCAAACAAGCCATCCCAACGGGTGCAGAGACTTTTCAATCGGATGCTGATTTATTGGATCCGCTTCACGAAGATGAAGATTCACCCGTTCCGGGGCTTACGCATCGCTATCCTGACCGAGTTTTGTTTTTAATTACCGACATGTGTTCGATGTATTGTCGTCACTGTACACGCCGTCGTTTTGCTGGACAAACCGATAGCGAATCGCCTTCAGAGCGCATTCAAAATGCCATCGACTATATTGCTAGAACGCCTGTTGTTCGCGATGTCCTTCTTTCTGGCGGCGACGCTTTGATGGTGAGCGACAAAATGTTGGAATCTATTATTCAACGCTTGCGTGCCATTCCTCATGTTGAAATTATTCGCATTGGAACTCGTACGCCTGTTGTTTGTCCACAACGTATCACCGACGATTTGGTAAATATGTTGAAAAAATATCATCCCATTTGGTTAAATACTCATTTTAATCACCCGAATGAAGTTACGCCCGAAGCTACCGAAGCTTGTGCAAAACTTGCCAATGTTGGAATTCCTCTTGGAAACCAATCGGTATTGCTTAGAGGTGTCAACGATTGCGTTAGTGTGATGAAACAATTAGTGCATGATTTGGTTCGCATCAGAGTTCGTCCTTATTATATTTATCAATGCGACCTTTCGATGGGATTGGAACATTTCCGCACTCCTGTTTCCAAAGGAATTGAGATTATTGAAAATTTGCGAGGACATACTTCCGGTTATGCTGTTCCCACTTTTGTGGTTGATGCTCCGGGCGGTGGTGGAAAAACCCCAGTAATGCCTACGTATGTTATTTCTCAAAGTCCTGGAAGAGTAGTTCTACGGAATTTTGAAGGCGTTATTACCACATACACCGAGCCAGAAGTTTATAAGAATGAATGTACATGCGATGGTTGCAAAGACATAAAGTCAAGCGGCGTTGCTTCTCTTCTTCATGGCGATCAGCTTTCGCTCGAACCTGAAAATTTAGAACGCAAAAAACGCAATCACTAATTAGTATTGCTTTTTGAGAGAAAATTTATTTATCTCATTCAGTTGGTTTTAGCCAACTGAATGAGATTTTTTTATGCTATTTATATTTAACTCAAAATGTGGCAAAAGCCATTTTAGATATTTTTCTTTTTTTGTCAGTCAGATATATCTGACTGCAATAGATGGTATTTAAAATACACCTAATTGTTAGATAATGAGCTGTTTATATACTCTTAGTTATCTCTATTTATTTTAGTTGGATTTAGCCAACTGAAATAAAAATTCATTACACTTTTTGTGCTTTAGCACCATAAATTATAATGCAATAGATGAGTTTGGATGAAAATGTTTAAATTTTGTCATTGCGAAGGCAACTTTCCAACACAATTTATTCTAAAACATTAAAACTGCGAGATTCTTCGAGAATCTCGCAATTTCTACAACTTGTACTTTTTAAGTATCGAATCAAATTTTGTGGATTTAATAAAACTTTGTTTGATTTTATTAAGCTGTATAATCTCTAAAAAGCCCAATAAAACAAGATTCTTTAAATCCGAGCGTGCAGTAAAATTCGAAATTTGAAATCGATTTTCAACTTCTTTAATGCTTAAGACTCTGTCGGAGTCTTCGTGTAACAATTTTAACATTTGAGCTTGACGTTCGTTGATATTTCCAATTTTTAAAAATTGTGCAGCTTGTATAACTTCTCGCTGTTTTCGACTTATATATTCTTTTAATGCAACAAAAGCCTTTTCCATAGTTTTAATATGGTAAGTGGCAAAATAGGTAACATCATTTTCGTCAACTTCTGAATACAAATAGGCTTTTTCGTACTGGACTTTGGTGTCTTTTATAATTCTTGAAATCGACAGATATTCAGTAAGCCAATATCCTTGTTTTAACATATACCAATAAAACAAAGTACGAGCCGTTCTTCCATTGCCATCGGCAAAAGGATGAATCCAAGCCGCCATAAAATGGATGATTATACCTTTAATAATAGGGTGAATAAAATCATCGTTATCTGTATTGAAAAATTGGCAAAGCTCTTTTAATAATTCTGGAATTTCTTCAAAACCGGGAGGTTGATGAACAATTTCACTCGTAATATGATTGACAACAAAAATATCGTTATTGGTTCTGAAAGCCCCTTCTTCCTCTGGTTTCTCTAGAGTATTTTTAGAAATAAGAGAGTGAATGTTTAGAAGACTTTCGAACGTTAAATCATCGTGCTGATGTTGAAAAACATGTTGAATTGTTATAAAGTTATTCAAAATCATTTGATCGGATTTGTTTTTAGGATGAAGCTCTTTTTGAAGCATCTCTTTGGCTTTTTTTCGAGTAGTGGAGGCACCTTCCATCTGACTACTCGAAATTGCCTCTTCCATTATTGAACTTATTAAAAATTTAGTTTTATCCGTTTCTGCAATATGTATATTGCTTCCTAAAGTGCCACCGATATTCAAATCAAAAAAGTGCAAAGACTTTTCAATGTAATCCGTAATTACGTAGTTAAAGTCATATTTGCCAAATTTTATAGTTTTTCTCTTTAATAATCGGCTTAATTTCGTCGCTTTCCATAATTCTTCAGGGGTGTATTTATCGCTTTTATACTTTACTTTATCCCAATATAAATAGTCGTTGTTTATTGTCTTTAATAATTTGGATGATTGCAAAGTATCGCAAAGTCTAATATTGTCCATATCAAACAATTCCGTTTTTGAAATATATGGTGCATGTTCTATCATTATTGTTTTTTTGCAAATATAAATATTATTTGCGAGATTCTCGAAGAATCTCGCAATTTCTCTTTATGTTTTATGAGTTAATAATTCTAAACTGGAATTTCTTGATTTATTTTATACAACAAAAACATTTTATTTGTTGAATTTTCAGTAATTCAAATTTGATGTTTTCTAGCTGAGATGAGTCTGTGAAATTTTCAATCCTAGAGCGATATTAGTACTATTTCTAAAGTTTCAATTTGGTTTTAGTATGAATAATGGGAAAAAAACTAAAAGTTTATTACAAAACTCATCGCTTAAATTAATAATGTAGTTCA
>JAQUHH010000328.1 GCA_028683685.1 Bacteroidales bacterium | reverse complement strand
TCACGATTTTGTTAAAAATTGCGACGCCGAGGTGTCGAATATTAATAGCCCCGCATGAAATGCGGGGTTTGATGTTAAAAAGTATAAATGATTTTGGCGAAAAATTTGCTTCGATGTTGCAAATTTTTCGCCAAAATCAATTCATTTGATATTTATTTTTTGGATTTATAAAAACCGATTCACCCATTTCTTTGAATTAAGTTCTCTAAATAATTGATTAATTGGTGTTTGTAAAATGATTTAAAAAAAGTGTCGAAGTCAGGAAAAACAGTTGCTCTTTCTAAGTCATTAAAACTTTTTATTTTTTCATTTAAGAAACGATGTAATTCTTTTCCTATTGGGAAACACTTTCTCCATTCATGAATTTTTTCAATTAAAGAGTTAATGTCTTTTTGAGCCACTTCCCAGAATTTAAACAATTCAAAATAGATGTCATTAACCCAAAATGTTTTTTGAGGAAAACATTGCTTTGCATAAAAAAAATCAACACTATAAAAGGGACTTATTTTAAAAAATAATCTTAATAAAAGCCAAAGAATAAGACATAAAAAAAACCTCTTTCGAGGTTTTTTATGTTATGTTTCAACATATTTCTAATAGAAATTATGTCTGTTATCATTGATTTTTGATTTCGCTTTTATCGCTTCAAACAAACCATTTTCTACACGTTGATTGAACATTGACGAAGCTTGCATTTTGATAAAGCGAAAATCTGTATTTTCGGGTGCAGCAACAATTTCATCCACAACAACAACATATACTCCTTGTTCGCCTTTAATAGGTTTGGAAACACTTCCTTTTTTCAATGCAGAGATGTGACCAATTACGCTGGGCTCGGGACCATAGCGTCCAAGATTAAAAGATGCAAAAACAACATTTGGAAGAGAATCAACACTGGCATTTAATTTTGATGCCATGACATTAATATCGTTGCTTCCCATTTTAGTAATGTCATCGATTAATTTTTCAGCTTTTTTATCACGAATAACCAAAGGTTCAATTAATTTCTTCACATCTTTTAATTCAGCAAATCCTTTTTTGCGGTACGACTCAGTGGCAGCAACAATATATTGTCCATCAATGTCATAAACTTGAGAAACGTCTCCAGCTTCTGTTTTTTCAGCAAAGCACCAACGAACTATTTCGCGACCGTTTTGAACACCAGGAATCGTATATTGCATTTTGCCTACACTTTCAGCTAAACGCTTGTTGTAACCTTTTTCGACAATTGCTTCATTAAATTGTTTAATATCCTCATTTTCTCCAGACAATTGATTTGCAAGAGAATACACATCTTGAATTGTAGATTCGCTGGGTTCAATCATTTTTTTAGCAATTGCCAAGCGCACTTTTTTAACAGGGGCTGTTTTGCCGTCAACTCTTAAAATATGGTATCCCATGCCCGATTCAATAATTCTGAAATCATTTGTAGAAACGGTAAGTAAACTATCAAAAAACAGTTGGAAATTATAATCACCATCAATCATCCAATTAAGATTTCCAGTATCTTTTTTTGCATTTGGAAATTCTGAAAGAGCTAAAATTGCTTCTTCAAATCCTTCAGGATTGCGCTTAATACTAATATATAAACTATCAACATATGCTTTCGCTTCTTCTTTTGTTCTAACAGCATTTTCTCCATTACGAGCCTCTTTGTGTGCAATCAATAAATGTCTTGCTTTAATTGAATCAGGACGAGCTTGAACAGAAAGAAGTTTGCCAAAATAGTGAGCATTGTCTTCAACAAAAGGTTCCACAAACGAACCTTCATTCATGCTAAATACCAATGAATCGAAACCCATTGGCAACATTCCTTTTTTGAAAAAAGAGCTATCGTATTTTGAATCTGGTAGCGTATTAATAAAACCAATTGGATTTTCCGAAGTTAAAAATTCACTGTACAAGGTTTTTACACTTTCATTAATTTCATCTAAATCTTCAGGAGTTGGATTAATATCAAAAATCACATATTCAATATTAACTGATTCATCTTGTTCAAAATAATATTTATGTTCATCATACCATTTTTGGTAATCATCGTCTGTTAGAGTGATGGTTTTATCTTCAACCATGCGATAATTTGCTTGAACTACTCGAAGATTTTTAGATGCATATGATTCTTCAAATTTCATTTTTGCAATTGCCTCTGGCATATAATATGATTTTGCAATTAGGGCAGAGTATTTTGTATTGATGCGCTCTTTTTGAATTTCCTCCACAATTTGATTGAAGAATTGACGCTCTTCAGGACGAGCCTGATTTATGTTTTCCATAAACTGCTCCACAAAAGCAGGATTAAAAGAACCCGTTTCGGGATCTCTAAAAACTTGAAGAATAATAGGATGAGGATTTCTTCCTTTAATTAAATCATCCATCTCTTCTTGAGTAACAACAATTCCTAATTTTTCGTACTCTTTTCCCAAAAGTTGCTCTTGAAGAAGTGTTTCCCAAACCATATCACGAATTTGAAAAGTTTCTTCAGCGGATAAGTTTTCTTTTCCCGTATTTCTTTTATAAATATCTTCTTGATTAGAAACACGATTAAAAAAATCAGTATACGTTATATCTACTCCGTTAATTTCTCCAACCTTGTTGCTACTTCCCCTGTTTGATGAACGAACAAAGTCGCCCATGATAAAAGCGAATAATGCAAGTCCAATCACAATAAGTAAAAATGTTGAGTGCTTCCGAATTCTTCCAATTACTGCCATATTATTTATTTTTTTATATATAAAATTAATCTGCAAATTTA
>JAQUHH010000051.1 GCA_028683685.1 Bacteroidales bacterium | reverse complement strand
ATCATGCGCTGGGAGCTATGCATCTAATGATGTTGGCCGTCGATTCACTCCGAATGAAAAACGTTCCTATTTCGGAAGAAGATGCTTTGGCTGCCTATTACGCCATATTGTTGCACGACATTGGTCATGGTCCATTTTCACATGCTTTGGAATATTGTATTGTTCAAAATATTAATCACGAAAATTTGACCCGCCTTTTTATGGCGAAAATAAATCAAGAATTTGACGGACAATTGGACAATGCAATAAAAATATTTGAAAATCAGCATCCTTTAAAATTTCTTCATCAATTGGTATCGGGTCAGTTGGACGTAGACCGTTTGGATTATCTCACCCGAGACAGTTTTTTTACTGGTGTATCCGAAGGAATTGTCGGCACCGAACGTATTATTAAAATGATACATGTTTCCGACAACAATCTGGTAGCCGAAATAAAAGGTATTTACTCCATCGAAAAATTTCTCATTTCGCGAAGATTGATGTATTGGCAAGTATATCTTCACAAAACAGTAATTTCTGCCGAACAACTATTGGTAAAGATTTTACATCGAGCTGAATATTTGCTCAAAAACAACACCCCAATTAACATTGATGAAAATCTAAAATTGTTTCTACAAAATTCTTTTACCATCGAAGATTTCAGAACGAATCCTGAATTATTAGAAGCTTTCGCTGCCATTGACGACAATGATATCATTTATTCCATCAAACAATGGACAAAACATCCCGACAAAGTATTATCGCAACTATGTCATTTTTTAATTGACCGAAAATTGTTCAAAGTTAGCCTTCAAGAAAAGCCCTTTGATCCCAATTATATCGAAGAATTAAAACAAAAAGTGAAGTCAAAATTCAAGCTAAACGAAGACGAAGTATCCTACTTTATTTTATCTGACAAAATATCAAACAAAACATATTCTCCTGATGGGGAATCTATTAAGATTTTAATGCAGGACAATAGCGTGATTGATGTAAGCGAAGCATCTGAACAATTAAAGCATTTAAAAACGAATCAATATACAACAAAATACTATCTTTGTCACCCAAAAGGATTAAATTTGCAATAACATTGGACATTATCATATACTAATATCTACAAAATGAAAATTGAATTTACAGTAAAACAAATTTCAGATTTAATAAACGGTACTATTGAAGGAAATGAAAATGCTCTTTTAGAGCGATTTGATAAAATAGAAGAGGGCGAAAAGGGCGGAATTTCTTTTTTAGCGAATCCAAAATACAGTCATTTTTTATATAGCACGAAAGCGACTGCTTGCATCGTAAAATCAGACTTTGTAGCCGAGCAAGAATTCACTACAACTTTGATTAAAGTAGAAGACCCATATATGGCTTTTGCCAAATTATTAGAATTTTATAATTCTCTCAAACCAGTTAAAACAGGCATTTCTAAAATGGTCGTCATTGGCAACACTTCAACCATTGGCGAAAACTGCTACGTGGGGGACTTTGTAAGCATTGGCGAAAACTGTAAGATTGGCAATAATGTCCAACTCTATCCCCATGTTGTTATTGGCGACAATACTCAAATTGGCGACCATACGGTATTGTTTGCAGGAGTTAAAGTATACGACTCAAATATTATTGGTCAACATTGTACTATCCATGCAGGAGCTGTTATTGGAGCAGATGGTTTTGGATTTGCTCCACAACAAAATGATGCTTTTCAGAAAGTAGCTCAAATTGGAAATGTCATTATTGAAGATTGGGTAGAGATTGGTGCCAATGCATGCATCGATCGATCGACAATGGGATCTACAATTATCCGAAAAGGAGTTAAACTAGACAATTTAATTCAAGTTGCCCATAATGTTGAAATTGGCAACAACACTGTAATCGCAGCACTTTCGGGCATTGCAGGCTCTTCAAAGATTGGGAAAAACTGTATGATTGGCGGACAAGTGGGGATTGCTGGTCATATTAAAATTGCCGATGAAGTGAAAATTGGAGCCCAAACTGGAGTGTCCAATAACATCCATAAAGAAGGAGCCATTTTGTTAGGAGCCCCAGCCATGGACGCATCCATTTTCAGAAAATCTGCGGTTCTTTTTCGCAAACTTCCTGAATTGCTCAAACGCATTGAATCGCTTGAAAAAAACCAAGCAAACACATAAATTGATACTTAATTGAAATAAATTATTAATTTTGCGCTTACCTATGAATAACGTATATCAAAAAACACTCAAAGAGCCTTTTACGATAAAAGGTGCAGGACTTCACACTGGAGAAAACGTCAATATGACTTTTATCCCTGCTGAACCAAATCACGGTTTTGTATTTAAACGTATCGATTTGCCCGATCAACCCAAAATAGTTGTTGATGTGGATAATGTTTTCGATACTTCACGAGGCACTTCCATTAAACAAAACAACATCGAAGTTAGAACCATCGAACATGCTATGGCTGCTTTGGTAGGAATGCAAATAGACAACGTTTTAATTGAAATAGACTGCATTGAAACTCCTATTTTGGATGGAAGTTCTCGTTTATACATAGAGGCCATTGAAAAAGTTGGATTACAGGAACAAGAAGTAGAAAAGGAATACTTTGAAATAAAAAATATTATTACCTTCCGCGACGAAGAGAAAAAAGTTGAGCTTATTGCTATTCCTGCAGATGATTTCCGCATTTCAGTCATGGTTGATTATGACTCGGAAGTACTTAGAAATCAACATGCCTCCTTGTATGACATCAACGATTTTTCAAAAGAATTTTCTAAATGCAGAACCTTTGTTTTCCTTCACGAATTAGAATATTTAATCAAAAACAACTTGGTTAAAGGTGGTGATATAAACAATGCTATTGTATTTGTAGACAGATTGGTAGAGGAAAATGAATTGCAACGTTTAGCAAAGTTTTTCAAACGCCCAGAAATAAAAGTTCGCGAACAAGGCATACTAAACAACGTAGAACTCCATTACAACAACGAACCTGCCCGTCACAAACTTCTCGATTTAATTGGCGATTTAGCAACCATTGGCATGCCCATTAAAGGACATATAATTGCCATTCGTCCAGGTCACAAATCGAACATTGAATTTGCAAAACTCATCAAAAAACAAATAAAACAGATACGAAAAGTACCTCAAGTTGACGTAACTGCAAATCCAATATATGACATCAATGACATTAAAAAGATGCTTCCACATCGCCCTCCCTTCTTATTGGTAGATAAAATCATGAAAATGTCTAACAAATCGATTGTTGGTTTAAAAAATGTCACCATGAATGAACCCTTTTTTGTAGGACATTTCCCTGACGAACCAGTAATGCCTGGTGTTTTACAAATTGAAGCAATGGCACAATGTGGAGGAATTTTAGTTTTAAGCACGATTCCCGACCCAGAAAACTATGCAACTTATTTTATGAAAATCACGGATGTAAAATTCCGTCAAAAAGTTGTTCCTGGTGATACTCTAATCTTCCAACTTGATTTATTGTCACCCATTCGCCGCGGATTATGTCACATGAAAGGAACCGCTTTCGTTGGCAACAAAGTAGTTATGGAAGCAGAATTATTAGCACAAATATCTAAAATAAAGTGAATACAAAATGATAAGTAATTTAGCTCAAGTTCATCCGGACGCAAAAATAGGAAAAAATGTAACCATCGAAGCATTTACAACCATCCATGCCGATGTAGTCATTGGAGATAACTCGTGGATTAGTGCAAATGTGAACATTATGGATGGAGCTCGCATTGGTGAAAATGTAAAAATATTTCCAGGAGCTGTTATTTCTGCCGTTCCACAAGATTTAAAATACAAAGGGGAAGTTACGTATGTGAAAATTGGCAATAACACCATTATTCGCGAATATGTGACCATCAATAAAGGGACTACTGCCAATATGGAGACAATAGTTGGAGACAACTGTTTATTAATGGCTTATGCTCACATTGCTCACGATTGCATTATTGGAAACAATTGCATTTTAGCAAACTGTGCTCATTTGGCAGGGCATATTACCATCGACGATTGGGCAATAATTGGAGGGCTATCTGCCATTCATCAATTTGTAAAAATTGGAAAACACACCATGATTTCCGGTGGATCTCTGGTTCGGAAAGATGTTCCTCCATTTGTAAAAGCTGCTCGCGAGCCTCTTGCTTATGCAGGTGTTAACTCGATTGGGCTCCGCAGAAGAGGATATTCAAACGAACAAATTATTGAAATTCAAAATGTTTATCGTCATATATTTCTCAGCAAATTAAATGTTAGCAAAGCCATTGCTCAAATTGAGGCCACAATGCTACCTACTCCTGAGAGAGACGAAATATTAAGCTTCATTAATTCATCAAACAGAGGAATTATGAAAGGCTATAATGGCAGAAACGAATAATCATTTATATCTTATAGAAAACAGAGTCAATTTTTTTTGAACTCTGTTTTTTTTTCTTTTTTTATAGCATAAAATCAAAAATACACAAAAATCAAATTTAAAAAAAATGAAAACAATAAAATTATTATTTCTGTTCTTGAGCTTGACAATGATTTCGTGGGCTCAACATAATCCATACTTGACTGTCAAAAAAATCAAATTGGATAACGGCCTAACGGTATGGCTAAACGAAGACCACAGCCAAGCAGAAGTGTTTGGTGCAGTGATAGTTAAGGCTGGTGGGAAAAACGACCCTGCAGACGCAACAGGAATTGCGCACTATTTTGAGCACATTATGTTTAAAGGAACAGATAAAATTGGAACTACAGATTGGGAAACTGAAAAGGTGTATCTCGATTCTATTTCGACTCTTTACGATCAACTTTATCTTACCAAAGACGAGATTGAACGCAAAGAGATACATCGCCACATCAATCAGCTTTCCATTAAAGCTGCCAATTATGCCATTCCAAATGAAGTGGATATTATTCTACAAAGCATCGGTGGAACAGGGCTTAATGCTTACACCGCCGAAGAACAAACCGTATATTTTAACATGTTTCCTTCCAACCAAATTGAAAAATGGCTGGAGATTTATGCTGAGCGCTTTAGAAATCCAGTTTTTAGACTTTTTCAAACCGAGTTGGAAACTGTTTACGAAGAGAAAAACATGTATGCCGACAGTCCTTTTTCAGTTCTTTTTGAGACGTTTATGAAGTCATTCTACAAACATCATCCGTATGGACAACAAACCATTATTGGAACTACTGAGCATCTTAAAAATCCTCGATTATCAAAAATGAGAGAGTTTTTTGAAACTTATTACGTAGCAAATAATATGGCCTTGATTTTAAGTGGAAATTTTGATTCCGAAAAAATAATGCCCATTGTTCAAGAGAAATATGGAAAATGGCCTCAAAAAGAGATTCCTAAATATCCAAAATTTGAAGAAAAACCATTCCAAGGCAGAGAAGAGCTAAATCTGAAGTTAACGCCTATTGCTCTAGGTATAATTGGGTATAGAACCGTACCGAACAATCATCCCGATGAACTTGCGTTGCAAATGTGTTCTGGAATTCTTTCCAATGATGGTGAAACTGGTTTTTTAAATAAACTTACCAACGACAATAAAATGTTGATGGCTCAGGCACAACCTATTCCGTATAATGACCACGGAGCGATGATCGTGCTTTTTGCTCCCAAAATTGTGGGACAAAAATTAAAAAGTGCTGAAAGTCTAATTCTGGAACAGATTGAAGAGTTGAAAAAAGGAAATTTCTCTGATGAACTTCTCGACGGAATAAAACTTAATTATCGAAAAAACATTGAACGCCAGCTTGAGTCCAGTCGGGGAAGGTCAATGCTGATGATTCAAGCATTTACACAAGGAAAATCATGGGAAGAGATGCTTAAGCTTCCAGAAGAAATAGATAAAATCACAAAAAATGATATAGTTCGTGTTGCCAATCAATACTTTACACAAAACTACCTGATTGTAAATTCAAAAATGGGATTTCCGAAAAAGGACAAAATACAAAAACCCGATTGGGATCCAGTGGTACCTTTAAATACAGAGAAAAAATCGGAATATGCCAAATTTATCAACAACATTCCCGAAGTTGAACTGAAGCCTAAATTTATTGATTTCAAAAAAGACATTAGCATAAGCAATCTCCGTCAGGGCTCTGAATATTATCATACTCCCAATCCATACAACAGTATTTTCTCATTAACATTGACGTATAAAGCGGGAAGTTCGAAAAATAAAAAGTATGAATATGCTGCTACATATATGAACTATATTGGAACGACGACCAAAAACCTTCAACAATTAAAATCTGAATTTCAAACCTTGGGAGCATCTTTAAACATATGGGCAACAGACAATTACACATACATCAAAATAGAAGGTTTTGACTCAAAACTCGAAGAAACCTTAAAGTTATTAGCAGAACTTATAGATAAGCCCAAAGCGGATGAAAAACCGTTGAAGAAATTGGTAGAAGAAAACAAAGCCGAATACAAATCCATTACCGGAGATCCGGAATCTATTGGCGATGCTCTTTTTGAATTTGCCAAATACAAAAACAAATCAGAGCACATTGACAAACTTTCTGCCAAGGAGGTAAAAAAACTAAAAGCCGAGGAATTAATCGATCTATTTAAAGAGATAATACGCCATGAGTCTGAAATACACTATGTTGGTTCTCTCTTCGAGAAGGACGTAAAACACCTAATTACCAACCATATACCAATGGCCATGACGCCCATAAAAGGACATTATGAAGAATTGGAAATTGAATCTTATCCTCAACCTATTGTTTATATTTACAATAATTCGAAATCAATTCAAAGCAAGATTTATTTGTTGAGCGAAGGAGAAACAGCCACCACTAAGGATCGAGCACTTATACGAGGGTTTAACGAATATTTTGGTGCAGGAATGAGTTCTATTGTTTTTCAAGAAATTAGAGAATTCAAATCCTTGGGTTATGCAGCGTACGCTTACTATCAAACGCCCTTATTAAGCAATCAAAAAGGTCATTTATCTTCCTTTTTAGGAACTCAGAATGACAAAGTGATTGAAGGGACAGAAGCGATGTATCAGCTCATTCAGAACATGCCATTAAAGCCCGAACGCATGGAAGTAATTCGCAGAAGCCTGGCTCAAAGTATTCACACTCAAAACCCCAACTTCCGAAACATCAGTTCTACCGTTTCAAGATGGCGTTTGATGGGATACGAAAAAGACCCCAGAGAAGAACAAATGAAAATTTTCGAGCAAATGAGTTTCGATGACATTACCAAAACTTACTCTAAGTTTATAAAAAACAAACCCATCATTATCACTATTTCTGGAGATTTTAAAATTATCGACAGAAAGTTATTGGAAAAATATGGAGAAATCAGAGAATTAAAAATCAAGGATTTCATTAAAAAGTAAATGCATAAAAAAAACCTTCGATTTGATCGAAGGTTTTTTTTTATAAATTTAAGGAACTAATCCTCGCCTGTATCTTTAACATTCGGAACACTTCTTTGCAAAGAAGCGATGAGTGAACCAATCATTTTGGTAAGCTCCATCAGATGGTTACGAGAGTGTTCATTATTTTCTTCGCTAAACAGCTGTTGGTCGTTACAAATTGCGGTATAAACAACGCATTCACGAACGGCACTTTTGGCCATTTTCAAATAATAGATGAACTGGCTTTTGTTTCGTGCAGAGCCTTCGGCGATATTGAGTGCGATAGCTTGAGCAGATTTCACAAAATTGATTCCAAGATTGTTTTGAGCTTCATTAGGGAACATGTTTATAATACCATGTACCCATTTAGTGTATTCGAGGGATTTCGCATAAATTCTCAAATCTTCGAAGCGAAAAAAACTTACAGAGTTTTCAGATTCAGTTCCCATAATTACTTTTTTTTAGTTAATAAATTTTACGTTCCAGTTTGTAAGTGGTGTAAAATTACATTTTTTTTTCATTAAAACAAGTTTTATCAAAAAAAAAATGTAAAAAGTTATTTATTAACTCTGAAAGTTTCGTCTCCTGATTTGAAGAAACCAACAATTTGATTAGCAGCAGCCAAACCTGCGTTTATGTTCGCTTCGGAAGTTTGAGCACCACATTTTTTGGCAGATGCAAGATAACGATTGCCAAATTTCTCAAGCATTTCATTATGATTGCTAGGTTGAATGTCTGTTGCAAATTTAAACTTAGGACGTTCGTTCATAATCTTTACCATATCTTCCTCGTTAATTACTTCCTTGCGAGCGGTGTTGATAACAATACCATTTTCAGGTAAACGACTCATTAAATCATAATTAATACTGCCTTTTGTATCAGCATTCGCAGGCATATGCAAGGATACGATATCGCATTTGTCATATAGTTCTTCTGGAGTTTTTACTCCAATAACACCAAATTCTTTACCACGCTCAGTATTTTTAGACAATGAAGGAGAATATGCATATACTTCCATGCCAAAACCTTGTGCTATACGAGCTACGATTTTACCAATGTAACCGAATGCGTGTAAACCAAGTTTTTTTCCTTTCAGTTCTGTTCCTGCAGAACCATCGAATCCATTTCTAGCAAGATACACCAACATGCCCATTACAAGCTCGGCCACTGCATTTGAGTTTTGCCCAGGAGTATTCATAGCGACAATACCTTTAGCGGTACAGGCTTCCAAATCAATGTTATCAAATCCAGCTCCAGCGCGAACAATGATTTTTAACGTATTTGAGTTATCAATCACTTCCTTGTTTGCTTTATCCGAGCGGATAATCATAGCATCTGCTTTTGCAGCAGCATCTACTAATTCTTGATGAGTTGTATATTTTTCGAGCAAAACCAATTCGTGACCGGCTTTTTCAATAATATTTCTCACACCATCTACGGCAGCTTTTGCAAAAGGCTTATCCGTTGCAATTAAAACTTTTTTCATATATATTATTTTTTTTTAATACTTAAATAATCTATTTAATCATTAAATTTATAAAAAGCTTGCCACAAATGAAATCATCGGTGGCAAGCTTAAAATTAAATTTTTATGCATTTAGTTTTTCAAACTCTTGCATGCAATTAACCAATGCTTGAATGCTTTCTTTTGGCATTGAGTTGTAAGTTGAAGCTCTAAATCCACCCACTGAGCGGTGACCTTTAATTCCAACCATATTGCGTTCTTTGGCAAAAGCCATAAAGTCTGCTTCTTTTTCTTTAAATTTATCATTCATCACAAAACAAACATTCATTAATGAACGATCTTCTTTAGCAGCAGTACCAACAAACATTGAGTTTCTGTCAATCTCGTTATACAACAAGGCCGCTTTTTCTTGATTCATTTTATAAATGGCTTTCAAACCACCCATTTTTTTAACCCATTTCAAAGTTTGAGTCATTACATAAATAGGGAACACTGGAGGAGTGTTAAACATTGAACCACCTTCAATATGTGTTCTGTAGTCGATCATTGAAGGAATATAACGAGAAACTTTTCCAAGAATATCTTTACGGATGATTACAAAAGTAACCCCTGCTGGACCCACATTTTTTTGGGCACCACCATAAATAATACCATATTTAGAAACGTCAACAGGACGACTCATAATATCGGATGACATATCGGCAACCAAAGTTACAGGCGAATCTATATCGGTATGGATTTCGGTACCATAAATTGTATTATTGGTAGTAATATGGAAATAATCTGCATCTGTAGGAATTTCATATCCTTTTGGAATATAGCTAAATGTTTTGTCTGCCGATGAAGCAACAGAAACCGCATTTCCTAATCCTTTGGCTTCTTTCAAAGCTTTTTTAGCCCAAACACCTGTTTCTAAATAGGCTGATTTTGTTTCCATAAGATTCATTGGAATCACACCAAATTGTGTACTTGCACCACCCCCTAAGAAAAGAACATCATATTCTTCAGGAATATTTAAAAGTTCACGCCACAAAGCACGACATTCGTCCATTACGGCTTCCCATTCTTTTGAACGGTGGGAAACTTCAATAACTGACATGCCTGTACCGGCAAAATCCTTAAGAGCTTCAATTGACGCTTCTACTGCCTCTTTGGGCAAAATGCAGGGTCCTGCATTAAAATTGTGTACCTTTTTCATAATTATATTTTTTTTGATTTTATTATTACTCACTCTTACTGCAAAAGTATAATTTTTAATGATACGAAAATTGTTTTTTAAATAAAAACATAGATAAATATCACATATAAAGTGCTTTTATTAAGTATGACATTAAATAAAAAAACAAAGAATGAAACAAATGCGTTAATCTTTCGTAAAACCCAATATTACAATAAAAAAATGGATGATATTTCGCATTTTATAATGTAATTTTGTAAATTAAAAAACTGAACACAAATGAGTTTATTTTCATTTTTCACTAAAGAAATTGCAATTGACCTTGGCACTGCCAATACCATTATTTATTACAATGATAAAGTGGTCGTAGACGAGCCATCTATTGTTGCCATAGAAAGGAGTTCCAATAAAGTTATTGCCATTGGAAAAAGAGCCTTGATGATGCATGGCAAAACACACGAAAATATCAAAACAGTAAAACCATTAAAAGATGGAGTTATTGCCGATTTTCAAGCCGCTGAATACATGCTGCGTGGAATGATTAAAATGATTTCAACTAAAAACTCGCTTTTCCCTCCTGCCCTTCGCATGGTAATTTGTATCCCTTCCGGAATTACAGAAGTAGAAGAACGAGCGGTTCGAGATTCAGCAGAACAAGCGGGTGCAAAAGAGGTTAGACTCATCCATGAACCCATGGCAGCAGCCATCGGCATTGGCATCGATGTTTTGGAACCCACTGGAAATATGATTATTGACATAGGTGGTGGAACTAGCGAAATTGCCGTTATTGCTCTCGGAGGCATTGTTAGCAATAAATCAATCCGAACAGGCGGTGATGACTTCAATATTGACATTGAAGAATATATGAGAAAACAACACAATATATATATTGGTGAACGAACCGCTGAAAAAGTAAAAATTGAAGTTGGGTCAGCCTTAAAAGAACTAGAAAATCCACCAGATGATGTGCCCGTTCATGGTCGCGACTTATTAACTGGTATTCCAAAAGAAATCATTGTTAACTATACCGAAATTGCAGAAGCAATTGACAAATCCATTGCCAAAATCGAAATGGCAGTTTTAAATGCTCTCGAAAATACTCCACCTGAACTTTCTGCCGATATTCTCAGAACTGGAATTTATCTCACAGGTGGTGGTGCAATGCTTAGAGGCTTGGATAAAAGGCTATCGATGAAAACCAAACTTGATGTTCACATTGCCGATGATCCATTAAAAGCTGTTGCCAGAGGAACTGCCATTGCTCTTAAAAACTTTAATAAATATCCTTTCTTGATTAAATAAGCATCTAAATCCCGATTTTATATTACAAAAGAGATTGCTTAGATGGCAATCTCTTTTTTTAGTTAAATAAATGTTTTTTTATGATTTCTTATGATTATGTAAGATAATTAAACATACATTTGTCGCATGTTTAACTTAAATAAATCAAGAGCAATGAAAAAACTATCATTTTTATTAATGGGGATTAGCATGTTTGCATT
>JAQUHH010000327.1 GCA_028683685.1 Bacteroidales bacterium | reverse complement strand
GGTCTTCGTGTTTTTAGAATCAAAATGTTTTTGTCATATCGAATGACCGAACCGAATAATTTTAAAAGATCGCCTCCCAAAATACCTTGGATAGCTGGAATGTCTATCATGGAGTAGGCTTGATTGACAGCACTTAAATCTAGGCCAATTACGGTGTAATCGCAAATGGTAAAATCTCCAATTTGAAATTTGTCAATATTGGCGATCATGCTTTTACCGATGCTCCCCCCAAGTCCGGATGACTGTATTTCTTTTTCTTGGGGAATTTCTATAATGTTTTTCTGTTTCAAAAATCCTAAATCAAAACAACTTCTGGAAGCTCCTGTATCCAACACCATACGAATGGGATGATTATTAATGATGGCATCCAGCAAAAAATGATAGCTATGTCTCTCAAGTTCAATTAATTCGAGTTTTATTTCTGTTTTCATATTATCAAACTTTATCTGCCATTGGGCTTATAGGATTTTAATTGATTATAAAGTTGCACTATTGGCGGAAATTGTGGATTAATTTTCATTCCATCTTCTAGTATTCGCAGAGCATTGTTCACATCATTTTTGCGAACGTATACCATGGCTAAACCATAATATCCGTAGATGAATTTATAATTTACATGAATAATACGTTCGAAGGCTTTTGCAGCATCTTCCAGCAATGTAGGATTGGGCGAGCCATCATACAATTGCAAACTTATCCAACCTTTGTAGTTTAAGCCATTTTCATAATTTGGATTGAAACTTAACAATTTGTTGATATAAATCATGGCTGTATCAAGTTTTTGTAAATTCATATAAATTTCTGAAAGTGAAAGCAATGCAGTTTCGTTAGCAGGGTCGTGTTCAATTGCTTTTTCAAAATGTTGAATGGCATTTTCTATGAAAACCAATTTCTCGGGACTGTTTTCTTTAATATTATCAGCTTTGGTTTTTGCTTCATATCCTAAAAAATCATCTCTATTGTCCCGTTTTAGAATTGCACAAATGGCTTTACCATCAACATCAATCGTATGAATTGTGTTTTTTGGTGGCCAAATTCCATTTTGCAACTGATACGCATCAATGTAGCTGTTTACAACAATACAATAATCCCAGTCGATGGTTCCTCTTTCGTAATATCGAATATATCCCACGTGCATAGTGGCTGTGTCGTGACGCATATAGTATTGTGTAATTCCCATATTATTGCTGACAATCACCATTTTACGGTTGGCGTTAGCATCTTCTTTTTTGATGTAATCTCTCAACCAAAGAGTGGCTGTTCGCATGCTGTGAAAATAATAATCGGTTTCATAATATCCATATGCTTTTTCAATTCCGCCAGCAAATTCATTGTAATAAACATATTCGTGAGGATGGTTTTTGGCAATATGACGCAATGGTAAAAACATGAATCCCAATAGAATAACCCAAAGAGATATTTTAAAATACCGTTTTTTTAAAAGTGTAAACAATGCTTCAAATCCCAAAGTGGCGGCCATAATCATAAACGGATAGATAAATAAAACATGTCGCCAACCGCCATAAACATTTGATTTTTGATAAATAATGTACCAAACGGGGAAAAAGAACGAAAAGACAATAATAAATACCACTAATTCATTGGTGTTTTTAAGAACTTTCTTGATTAAAGCAATAAAAACGCCCAATCCAATAATGACTATAATTGGAATTGTCATAAATATATATTTGGGCAAATAATCCCATGGTGCCATGTCGCTCCAGATATTTTCTCCATTAAAAAGTTGTCGAATTCCCACTGAAAAATTGGTCATAATGTCCAGAGATTCTTGGGTATGTTTTATTGGACTTTCGATGGCGTAGGGCCATAAAATGATGCCCACAAAAAAAGAAGCAATCGACAATCCAGTAAGAATAAATATTAATCGAAAACCACCACTCCAATAAGAAGCTGTGTAAAAATCTTTGAGCGGACGACTTGATAAATACCACAATCCAAGAATCATAAATAAAAATGCCATCAACATCATTCCTCCTACACGAACACTGATGGCCATTGCAATTCCCAAAACGACATAAACAAGACGTTTTATTTTAATTTCGGGCATCTCTTTTGCCCATAAAACCATTTGGAAAATGGAAAAAAGATAAGCAAATGCAAAAGGAATATCTTTTGGATTGTTGTAGGAATGTCCTAAAAAACGGGGCGAAAGAAACAGCAACAACATTCCAATTAACGCGGCTCTCCATCCAGCAATGTGTGATAAAAAAAGGCCACTGACCAAAATGATGAGCCAACCTACCATTGAGTTCATTACATGGCGACTTTCATATGGATTATCGGTTCCAATAATGCGATTTACAAAATAGGTTATATTATCAAATGACTGACCATAATACTGCATTAGCGTACTGTTTAGTTTTGGATTTACGACGGGATCTACCGCCGATTTATCGCCACTTATATAATAATCATACACGTTTGCTGAATGTTCGTAGTTTACAAATTCGTCCCCTGATATTCCAACATTTAAACTCAAAATGGGCATAATGAAAAAGAGGGCAATAGCTAAACTGAAAAATAATAAGCGATAAATGGAAGATT
This sequence comes from Bacteroidales bacterium, assembly GCA_028683685.1. Classification (GTDB taxonomy): domain Bacteria; phylum Bacteroidota; class Bacteroidia; order Bacteroidales; family WCHB1-69; genus JAQUGA01. The sequence goes on along the minus strand of JAQUHH010000327.1, from coordinate 212 downwards.
CTCTTTTTTCGATAAATGCACCACGATTTTCTTTTTTTATTCGCAGTTCGCGAATGGGCAATATTAAATACCAATGGATAAAACGTTGAAAATTTTGTTTTAAACGACTGCCAAAGCAGCTTTTTCTTCAAAAACAGAAGTTTGATTTAGAGGAATTTCGGAAAAATGAATGCGTTCTTTTCTGAAAACATAATCAAAATCTTTGGAAGCAA
>JAQUHH010000050.1 GCA_028683685.1 Bacteroidales bacterium | reverse complement strand
CCTGCACTTTACGTACCCCCATCCGTTACCAACAAGGCGAAGAAAAGACAGAGACACCGAAAATGACAGAAAAAATGGTTTGAGAATGAAAAATGAAATGATAATGAAAGATAAACGATTTAGTTTTTTTGCCGTCCCGCAAGAAAGGAAAGCGGAAAGCCGACCCACATTTGGCACATTCCCTTTTGCCCGACACACAAGCCAACGCTTCGCAAAAGTCAAAGAGCCAAATCTTGCCAACCCACAGAAATTAATTACTTTTGCACTTGTATGAATCTTGACAAATTATATATTGCTAGAGTAATATTCAAGAACAGAATCTTGAGTAGCCATGGACAAGTCTTTGAAGATTTGTTTGTAAGAGTTATGCAAGCATATGATAAGGATTTCAGACCTGTAAAACCACAAGGTAGGGAAGGTGATAAAAAGAACGATGGCTTTAATAAAACTAAAGGACAATATTATCAAGTTTATTCACCTGAAAATTCATCTGATAAAGAAAAAGAGAGCTATAAAAAACTTGATTCAACTTTTGAAGAACTTTATAAATACTGGCAGCCCATTTCTCCGATAAAAGAGTTTTATTGGGTATATAATGATAGATTTCAAACTGGGGTTTATCCATCAATTGAAAGAGCGCTCGCTGAAATTGAACAAAAACATGAAATAAAAGCAGATCCTTTTTTAAGTAAACACCTTGAAGATGCGTTTTTGTCTTTACCAGAATTTGAAATTATTGAAATATTAGGCGGTCATTTGCCAGATCATAATTATATTGAGGATGTATCAATAACAGTTTTGGGTGAAGTGATTGATTTTTTAATTAGAGGCAAATTTAATCCCAATAACATTACTTTTCCCAATGAGATTAATTTCGATAAGAAGATTAGATTTAACAAACTTTCAAAGGTATTTGCCACGTTGCTAAGAACTGCATTTCATCAAGACTATATTATAAATGAGTACTTTAATTATAATAGTAAGTTTGCAAAGGAAAATTTAAAAACTGTTTTTTCAAACTTTTATAAAGAAGCAATAGAAGAAATACCCGATGGCATACCCGAAAAAGCAGATTTAGTATTTGATTATATTCTTAATAAAGCAAGACCAAGAAACAATATGGCAGAAACTAATGCCGTATTAACTCTTATGGCTCATTATTTTGAAAGCTGTGATATTTATGAAGAACCTGTTGAGCCAAAACAAAATTCACTATTCTAATGATTTTACCAACTAAACATATAAGAATAGCAGAATCATTGATTGGTTTAGGGGGCTTCTTAGTTAAATTACTAAGCGAACCAATGACTGTTGATAAATTATGGGTTAAATATTCTAAGTATAATAATAAACGCTTCCCCGCATATCATAACTTTGACAATTTAGTCTTGTCAGTTAATCTGTTGTATATCATGGGAATTGTTGAAATAAATGATAAAGGAGAATTGTATCATGCGATTGATTGAGTTGAGAGCAAATAAGGAAACATTTCATACTATTACTTTCAACAAAGTAGGTGTATCGATCATACGTGCAATTAAAGTTTCTGAAGATAAAAAGAGTACATATAATAGTACAGGCAAATCGCTGCTTGTTTATTTAATCCATTTTTGTTTTGGTGGCAGCGAAAACCAAGAACTTAAATATAAGTTACCAGGATGGGAATTTTCCCTTGATTTTTTAATTGATGATATTCCTTATACTGTATGTCGAAATGTGGATAATCAAAAAGTAATACTACTTAATGAAAAAGAATACAGTTTAAACGAATATAAAGACTATTTACAATCAAAAATTTTCTTCGATATTCCAAATGATTTTAAGAATATCTCATTCCGTTCATTAATAAACAGATTTATCAGACCGAAAAAATCAAGTTACGATACCTACAATTGCTACGTTAAAGAAGAAGCAGGTTATCAGGAACTTCTTAATAATTCCTATTTACTCGGTTTGGATATTTCTCGAATCAGTAAGAAAAAGGAGTTAAAAGAAGAATGGGACACCACCAAAGAAAAGAAAAAGAATATTGAGAATGATTCTATTATGAGAGAATTCTTTACAGGTGATGCAGATAAGAAAAAAATTGATTTAGAAATTATTGGACTTGAAAAAAAACTTGAAAGACTTACAAATAGTATATTCGAATTTAAAGTTGCCGAAGATTATGATTCAATACGAAAAGAGGCAGATGAATTTTCCGAACAATTGAAAAGATATAAAAACAGGCGTTCAGTTATTTATAATGCAATTAGTAATATTGAAAAAAGCCTTGAAATTAGACCAGATATCTCATCAAAAGACATTACAAATCTTTTTGAAGATGCAAAAATCACAATCAATGAATCAATAAAACGAAGATTTGATGAAGTAGAAGATTTCAATAGAAAGTTATTGGGAAACAGAAAAGCAAGGTTACTCGAAGAGAAGAAACAATTTGAATTACAATTAAACGAATTAGAAGGAATAATCCGAAAGCTCGGAAAAGCCCAAGATGAAAAATTACTTTTGTTAAAAAGTACAGGTTCATTAGAAGAATATGCAAAACTCAATGAACAATGTTCTCAAGTTCAAATAAAGTACAACAAACTAGTTGATTACAAAGAACTTCTTGGAACATACAATAGCAAAATTGATGAAATTAAGGAAGCGTTTGTAAAAGAAAATTCGAATACAAACAAATACCTAAAAGAAATTGAATTGCTTAAGAAAAGAAATATCGAAGTATTCAACTCCTTCGCTGAGCAGTTCTATCAGAATAAGACATCTGGCATAATCATTGAAAATAATGAAGGGGAAAATCAAAGTCGTTTTAATATTGAAGCAACTATTGATAGTGATTCAGGTGATGGAGTAAATAATGTTAAAATCTTTTGCTTTGATTGGACAATTTTAAAAACTCAAAACAACCACAATGTTAAATTTATTTTCCACGACAGCCGACTAATTTCAGAAATTGATCCACGACAGATAGCCACAATGTTTTATTTGTCAAATTTCCATACGAACGAATTTGGCTTACAATACATTATTACGGCAAACCAAAAGGAACTTGATGCATTAAAATCTGAATTTTCAGAGGAAGAATATCAGGAGTATATAGAAAGGAACATTGTTGAGGAATTAACTGATGAATCTGATGAAAGTAAACTTTTAGGGATTACAATTGATTTGAATTATGAAAAGTAATGAAAATGAATAAATACTTCATTGATATTAACAATCTTTCATTAAGTTTTGGAAAAAAGACTAACGAGTTGCAAGTATTGGATAATATCAACTTAAATGTTTCAAAGTCCGAAACTATAGTAATCATTGGGCCTAGCGGGTGTGGTAAATCTACGCTTTTAAAATTAATTGGAGGGTTGAATTTAAACGCAAATATATCAGGAACCATAACAATAAATGATAAATTACCATTTGATTTTAAACAAAAAGGCAAAGTTGGTTTTGCCTTTCAAAACCCTGTTCTGCTGAGGTGGCGTAATGTTTTCGAAAATGTATTACTTCCTTTGGAACTTAGAGAAACTATTACAGACATTGAAAAAGAATTGGTGATAAACGCCTTAACTTTAACTGGCATTGAAGATTTTAAGAACGCTTTCCCGAATGAATTATCAGGTGGGATGAAACAAAGAGTTAACCTTGCAAGAACTATTGTGCATAATCCAGAGCTGTTGTTATTAGACGAACCATTTGGAAGTCTTGATGAACTATCTAGATTAAAATTGAATTTTGAACTGAAAGAAATAATTAGAAGTCATTCTTACACCACAATATTAATAACACATAGTTTAAGAGAGGCTTTGTTACTTGGGGACAGAATATTATTGCTAACACATAGACCTGCAAAATTGTATAATACATTTATCCCAAAATTAGAAGGTGAAGTAAAGGCAGGAATTGAAACATCAACTTCATTTAATAAAGAATTAAAACATTTGACTGATATTTTTTCAGAATTGGAATATGATAAAAAATAAATTACATAGCTTATTACCATTATTGGTTTTTATATTAATATTATTTCTTTGGGAAATATTAGTAATGATTTTAAACATTCCAGAATATATACTTCCTAAGGCATCTCAAATTATTTTTGCTCTTTTTAAAGATTTTGATAAACTTTTACCTCATATAGGAATAACATTTGTCGAATCATTTCTTGGTTTTTTAATTGGCAGTTTTTTTGGTTGGTTATTAGCTATTGGTTTTTCATTTTCTCAAACAATGGAAAAGGCACTTTATCCTTATGCCATAGCACTAAAGAGTGTACCAATTGTTGCTCTTGCGCCCTTATTAATCGTATGGTTTGGAAATGGGCTCTTCCCAAAAATTTTAATTTCTGCTATTATTTCTTTTTTCCCTGTTGTAGTGAATGTTGTCAAGGGTATTAAATCTGTTGATAGAGAAGCAATAGATTTATTTAACTCCCTTTCGGCATCAAGGAAACAGATATTTTTTAAATTACAATTATATAACTCAATGCCATATCTATTCTCTGCACTTAAAATATCTGCAACTTTAGCTGTAATTGGTGCAATTGTAGGAGAGTTTTCAGGAGCCGACAAGGGATTAGGTTTCTTTATACTAATTTCTTCACACCGCTTGGAAACAATTGATATGTTTATTGGAATCGTTTTGTCTTCAATTATGGGAATAACATTTTTTTATATGGTTAACATCTTAGAGAAATGGATTGCTCCTTGGTCAAAAGAATATAATATTAGCTAACAATTTGTAAGAATATGAGAAAAAATAAAAAAATCTTAGGTTTTACCTTTATAATCCTAATTGGATTTAGTGCATTTTTTATCTTTAAAAAATGTCAACATAGTGATTTCATTAAAACAGATGTTGCTGATAACGTTTCTGTAAGAATGAAGTGGTTTTATTCTGGTACAATGACAGGGTGGTTTGCCGGTAAAGAAGAAGGCATTTTTAAAGATTATGGTATAAATTTAACCATTAATTCAGGGGGACCAGATAATAGTTCAATTAAATTAGTAGCAGCAGGTAATGATATTTTTGGTGTTGCAGGGGCGGATGAAGTTTTAATTGCACGCAATAAGGGTATCCCTATTGTCGCGATAGGTGTTTTATTTAAAGATTCGCCTATTGGTTTCATCTCAAAAAAGGGAAAGAGTATCAAGACTCCTAGCGAATGGGATAATAAAATTATAGAAGTTGATTTTGGGAGCAATGCCGAAATACAGTATCGAGCATTAATTAAGAAATTTGATGTCAAGAATATAAAAGAAATTCCTTACTCATACAGTCTTGTTCCTTTTATTGAGGATAAAGTAGATATTTCAGTAGCCTATATCATGGATCAAGTTGTTACTTTAAGAAAAAGAGGAATTGAGTTAAATGTATTGACTAGTAAACAATATGGTATTAATCCTTACGGAGATGTTATAATTACTAGTGAAAAAACTTTGAAAGAAAACCCTGATTTGGTGAAAAGATTTTTGGCTGCATTTATTAAAAGTCATCAATATGCGATTGAAAATAAAGAACAATCAGTAGGGGCACTTATTAAAAATGCAGATAATCTAAAATTCGAAAATGAAATAGATGTTTGGAATGCAACAATCCCATTTATTATCCCTGATAATGAAATAAATCAAATAGGCAAAATGGCTGATGTCAGATGGAAAGCAACAATGAATATATTGGTTGAATTTGATGTAATTCCAAATAATTTTGATTTATCAAACGCAATTTTTCAAGAACGGTAATATTTACACATAAATATATCATGGGAAAAAACTTAAAAAAAAGATTTTCAATTACAAACGAGAATAAACCTTTATATGGTTTTATATATATTACATTAGGTATAGTTATTTTCTTCATTTGGTATTTTGTCTGGTTAGAAAAAGGTAATGTTAGTGGCATCTGGAATTTTATTAAGGAGATTTCTGGACCATTTACTGTGTTATCTTTTTTTTATTCCTTCATAGCCGTCATATTTGGTTCAATTAATTGGTCTTCAAATATTTTCTATCATATAAGCAGTCATCAGAAAGAAAAAATTAAAATATTAAATGATTTTGCAAAAGAAAAATGGTATTCAAGTGATAAAACTATTTATAACGAACTAATTAATATGTTAGATAGATGCGCCTTGAATAAAGAGGATGGTTTTAAGTTGTTAATGTTAATGTGCTCACCAACTTTGGATTATCCAGAAAGATTGAAACACGATTTTTCTAAATGGGGTAGTGAATTTAGAAATAAAATTGAGCCAATTATTCCAGATGACAATAATAAAATCATTTTGAATATTTATCATTTACCAAATGAAAATATTTCAGGTGTTAATCCATTGATGGAATTTATCGAATCTCTTTCTGGGTTTTGTTCTGAATTGCCAAATAGTAGGAACAGTAGCAAAGAGATTTTTCGAAACATTAGTGAAGAAACAAAAGCATTTATTAACCACCTAAAATACAAGAGTCAACAAAATAAAAACTTCACCATTTCTTCTGTTGAACAGCCTGATGTGCCTTTTCAAATTTTTATTTATAAGAGTAGCAAGCATTGTGAAGTTTTAGTATCTTTTGCTGGTAAAACCATTTTACAAGATAAAAATGAAACTAAGCAAAAAGGATTTCATAGTATTGATCCTGATGTTGTAGATGCTTTTGAACACATTTTTAATTCTTATACTGCTACTCACAGGCGTATTCCAATAAAACCAATTCACTCTTTAGATATAATAGATGATCTTTCTAAAGTTGATAAACATTGTATTAAAGATTACTTAAATTTAAAAATTAATTTGGAAATAGATAAAGGTGTTTTTTCCCCAGGTTATGCGAATTCAAGTAAATTTACTTCATATGCTATTACTAAAATACTTAAAAAAGACGACAAAGTTTTAGATATAGGCTCTGGCACGGGTGTTCAAGCTATGGTCTCATATAAATATCTGCAAAATGATTTATCGACACCAAATCCTATTGTTTGGGCTATTGAACCATTTGGAGAATCTTTTAAAAATTTAGAAAGAAATATAGTTTCAAATAATATGGAAATTATTGCAAAAAGATGGCTACTCTATACAGGCAACCATTGTAAAAACAATAATGACCAAAAACAACACTTAACAGTTGGGAAGATAATTGATAATAACGAACATATAAGTAAAGCCGTTGCTTTATCTGATTTTAAAAATAACAAATTTGATATTGTTATTGGGGATTTGCCATATGTAGACACCAAGGCTGATGAGTCCTTGGAGCATGCCTTTTTCGATTTGGAACACAATGCTCATCGAGCATTATTTAAAATGTTTGCAAACGAGACTTACATCAAAAATGATTCAAAACTAATTACATCTTTTTCATCGTTAGGAGGTCTAGATGATATTATTAAATTTGAAAGTATAATCTCTAAAAGTGAATTAATTATACTACAGAGATTCGCTTTTAACGAAAAAGATTATTTATGGTATGTTTATGTTTTAGTAAAGAAGGTTTTCTTTGATAATTATAATCACGAATATTGGTGGACATTATTAAATTCAAGAGCAACTAAATGTTAAAATCAATCATTCTTTTTAGTGGTGGCATTGACTCGACAACATTGTTAGCTTCCCTGTTAAATGATTTTGATAGTAATAATATACTTTGCTTATCATTTGACTATGGTCAATCTCATAAGCGAGAAATACAATCTGCAAAACAAATCACTTCAATTTACTCAATAAAGAATCATCAGATTATAACTTTATCTTTTACAGAATTTGCATATTCATCTCTTATTCATAATCCTGTAAATACTGAAGGTAAAATACATACAAATTCACTCACAGAAACCTACGTGCCTTTTAGAAATATGGTTTTTCTCACTTACGCTTCAGCATTAGCGGAAAAACTATGCATTTATGATATTTATATAGGAGTAAATAAAACAGATAGTGAGTTATTTCCTGATTGCTCTCAATCCTTTATCAAATCATTTGAAGAAACAGCGAACTATGGTTCTTCATTTATAGGTCGTTCAAAAAAACTTAGAATTCATGCACCATATAGTTCTTTAGAAAAGCATGAAATTATTAAGATTGGTCTGAACTTAGGAGTTGACTACTCGATAACGCATACTTGCTACTTCCCTGATGAAAAAGGTTTTCCATGTGGTAAGTGCGACTCATGTAAGAAAAGGGAAGAAGCCTTCAATTTTCTGAATATTAATAATCCATTGTTTAAAAAAGAATGAGCCCAGCCCACACAGCCAAGCACAATGTCAGGTCGCACCAGCCAACGCTAAACCAAAACCTGCCATAGAGCTTGTCTGTTTGCCATCGCTGACCTTGCCGACACTAAAAAAAACTAAATCTTTTAAGACAGAGAAAAAGGAATGACTGAATTGAAAAATTATCTCAAACCATTGGCAGACAAGAACGCCCAGTTGGTAACACGGTATATAAAAAATTGGGCAGATAGTGCTAAATTTGAAGTGTTTAGCTCGCATTTAACTTTGTGCGGTTTGACAGTGAATCGCTCCGAAATGCCCAACTTTTCATATACCCATCCGTTGTGCAACATATTGAATGTAAACCAACAAACACACATAAAAAAACCTTAAAACATATGATTATGAAAACAAAATTTATCTTACTATTTCTTATTGCTTTATCATTATTCTCTTGTAAAAAGAAAATAAATGGTAATCTTATTGATAATTTTAACAATCCAGTAGAGAATGCTGAAGTAAAAATTGTTGACAGTGATTATCATACACGAAGTGATAAAAGTGGGAATTTCAGCATTGATTTTTCAAATGGTAAATTTCAAATAAAATTTAGTAAAGATTTTTATTTACCGATTGAAAAAGAACTTTATATTACAGACAATAAGGATTATCCTTTAGGTGAGATTATGATGTACAAAATACCTAGCCAATCTGGTGTTTTTTATAAAGATAAATATGATTTTCAAAAAATACCTAAGTTGAATTTTTCTTACAAAGAAAATAGCAAGAAAACCTTTTTTGGTAGTGAAGTTGAAAGAATTTATTCTCTTCACAAAGATTCTTGTATTGTATTCCAAATAAAAGAAAACGAAGAAGTCGAATTATATTCAACAGTAGATATGAGGCTATCATTACTGAAGCCAGAAGGGAATAAAGTAGGGTCTCTATTTTACTCTAGACTAGGTCAAGTCGTTAAAGCAAATAAATATCCAATGGAATCAACGCACCTTGTGGACTCAATTGTTATACATAGATTTATACCAGAACTAAATGAAATCTATGTGCTTGTTGGGTATTCAGAAAACGAAATAAAACAATATATGACAGAATACGGGTTTGGATTAAAGTTTATTCAGAAAAAATAAATACGTTGCACAACAAGGGGTGTAACCAATTTGTAATGAATGTGATAGGTAGGGTGGTCGACACGCGAGTAACTTTTTTAACGGGGGATAAATCCCAAGCCCCGCTCACCCAAACTGGTCACACCCCCAACCGTTATGGGTTATTTTAGAACTGACTACAATCAAGTCAAACATATCATCATAGACTAAAAATATATGTTCGAAAAAATATTCATAAAACAAAATAGGATTTCAGATAATTCAATTGATTTAGGAAAACTTTGCGAATCCTTACTATTTTACAGTCAGACTAACTTTCTACTTGACAAATTTACAATAGAACAATTCATAAGGTTTGTTGGACTTGAAAAGCTTAAAGAATATAATGAAAGAGGATTTTTAAAATTGTATTTCAGAAATTCAGCAATTGGGACAGCGCAATTCCCACTTGGAACTAAAAATGCTTTTGGACCAATGGTTACTAAAAGTCAAGCTTTCAACCTTGAAGAATATATCTATAAAGAATTCTTAGAAATCACAAATTCAAATAAGCAATCTAAAACAAATACAAAAGAATTTTTAGACATATGTTCTCCATTAGAATATTCCGAAGGATTTCAGCGAATACTGAATTCGGAATGTGAGGATATAAAATTGTTAAATTCGCAACTTAAGATTTATATCAATTCTTATTTACCTCAACTAGATTTATCTGATTTAACAATCGAAATAGAGAATAAATTATCAACGCCATTAGGAACTGATGCTTTTGTTTATAGGAGTAATTATGACTTAGATGAATTAAATGAGAAGTATTCTGAATTATTCCCAGTGGGGCATTCTTTGAATTGGTATTCATTTATATTAAATGTTACAGAGAGTAGCGGAGATATTAATATTGCATCGCAACAAGAAAGTGAAATTTACTCTGACCAGAATCATACTGTTTACATTCAAGAGCGTTTTAACGAATTAATTAAACGAGCAACCAAAAGTACTGTTAACATTCAAACCTTTGAAAGTTTAGCATTAGAAAACTATAAACCAATTAGAGAAACTATAAATTCAGGAGAGCGCTCATTTGAAGAGTTTTCCCAAATAATTGATAAATCCTTTGAATTCAGAGAGTGGCTTAAACAGTTGGACGGAAATCACGCACTTCTAAATGAATACTATGCAGCTGTCACAAAAGAAAGTTGGATTGACAAAAAACCTATTAAAGTTCTTAGAATGGGAATTTTTACAGGCCTAGGATTTCTTGGTGACTTACTTGCTGGCGGAATACCCATTGGTTCAGTAGTCTCATCAGCTTCAGACAACTTTTTGATACCTAAGATTGCTAAAGGCTGGAGACCAAACCAATTTATTGATAACCAAGTAAAGCCATTTTTATCTAAAAAAACAAAATATGACAATTGACGAAATTGAAAAGATACTCAGTAAACTTGAATCAATCCAACAATCGTTTGGAGTAGGCTGGTTGATTATAATTCTAATTATAATAATAGGGGGATTCATTCTTTATAAATATTTTATCAAAAGAACCGAAGAAATTGCAAAGGAAATAACAGAGAAAAATATTATAAAGTTTAGTTCAAGATTACAAAAGCAAATAGATGCCGTACAAGATTGTTATCAAAGTTTCGAAAAACTTCAAAGTTTCATAAATTTTTTAATTAATGGTGAAAAATACTCTTCGAAGATTGAACCAAGTTTAGAACTTGATAACTTAAAACTATATCGTTTAGAATTTAAAAAAAGTTTTAACAAAAACAAATTACTGTTTCCAAATGAATTAATCGAAAAAATCGAATCGTTATTTCCTGAAATAGATGCATTTATAGAAAAATATTCTGAAGGGATTCTTCAAGAAAATTCCAACATAACTTTTGAAATAGAAGGGAACGAGGAAATAATAGACGGTTTTTGGCGAATGGATGACCTTGAACCGACATTAGATAAGATGGATGAAATAAACAAAAGTATTATAAAGGAATTCAGAAAAATATATGGAACTGATGATTAAAAAACAACCCATAACAAGGGGTGTAGCCAATGTGGGTTGACATTGGAACTTCGGAGCGGTTTCGCCCGCTCGGGCGTTTTCGTCGGGGGACGAAAACGTAGCACGCTCTCCCACACTTGCCACACCCCCAGCCGTTATGGGCAAGCTTACTGACGGTCAGGTAAGTATAAAATAATCCGCAATTTTAATTGGTAAATAAAAAATAGTTTCTATATTTGGAAACATTTTATGATTAAATCTGTTTA
>JAQUHH010000326.1 GCA_028683685.1 Bacteroidales bacterium | reverse complement strand
AGGTCCAGTTCCTAAAACTATTTAATCGTATTGCATAATGTTTTTTTTTTGCGAATTTATTAAAAAAATCAATTCTAAGTCTTTAATCTCATTTAAGATTTAGAGAAGCATAGAATAATAATCTTCTTTTTAATATATATTTTTAATTCTAAAACATATATTATTTAGAACGGAAATTAAGAAAATTTGTTTAGTTAGTCCCTTAAAGAAAAGTTTGTGTTTTAGTTTCGCTGCGATGCACTGCGTTGCACTGAGCCCGTCGAAGTGAGCTTACCGAAGTGAGCTTGAAAACTTGGTTCTTGCAGAAGCAGATGTTATTTAGTCATTTATCCATATTTCCTGTCCATCAAAACCCAACTGAATGTGATTTGGGAGTTGAGCATTTGTTTCTTCGTGTTTGCCCATAAAATGGCTGATATGTGTAAAAAAAGCGTGTTTGGCTTTTGATTCTTGGGCAATTTGTAGAGCTTCAGATAGATTGAAATGTGAGCGGTGTTTGTTTATTCGTAAAGCATTTAAAATAAGCGTGTTGAGATTTTTTATTTTCTCTTTTTCAGGTTCCGAAATAAAACTTGCATCTGTGATGTAAGCAAAGTTTTTAATGCGAAATCCGAATACTTTCATCTTGAAATGGGATACTTCGATGGGAGTAATTTTAATGTTTTCTACAAAAAATGGGGTATTATCAATAATATGGAGATTCATTTGGGGTACTCCTGGATATTTTTTTTCACAAAAAGCATAATGAAAATCTTTTTTCACGGCATCAATCGTTTCTTGAGAGCCATAAATATCCATGGGCTTGCCTTGTAGGTAATTATATGCTCTAATGTCGTCTAAACCTCCAATGTGGTCTTTGTGCGAATGTGTGAGTAGAATGGCGTCAATTTGAGTAATGTTTTCGCGAAGCATTTGTTGTCTAAAATCGGGTCCAGCATCGATAATAAAATGCTTGTTTTCAACAATAATATAGGCTGAAGATCGAAGACGTTGATTTTTTGAATCACTGGAAATACAAACAGGACAATGACATCCGATAATGGGAACGCCTTGTGAAGTGCCGGTACCTAATAGTTTGATTTTCAAAGATTAAATTTTTAGTATTGAATAGTTTTTACAAAGCTAATTTTTTTTTATCAAAGTTTGGTTAATAAATCCGTAAAAAAAATATTTTTTGAACAAAATCTGTATTAATAATTTGTGTAAGTTTGTTAGTTCAAAAGGAAAATTCAAAAAATGATAAAGTGATAAGAAGAATAAAACTTTTTTTTCAGAATAGAGATTTAAAAAGAAATTTGAAAAACAACAATCGTTATGTTGAATTTCAGAGTGTAGAATCTGCCAAAACAGTAGGAGTTGTTTTTGTTGTCGAAGACGAAACCAGTTATACTAGAATTGAAAATTGGTTAAAAAAATTAGTGGCAGCTGGCAAAGAAGTTCGAGTTGTTGGATACCATCATTCCGACAATGTGCCACACTATTGCATTCCAAAATTGAAGCATGAATATTACTCTAAAAAAGACGTAAATTGGTACGGTAAGCCCATTCGCCCATCCTTGAATGATTTTGTGAGGGAACCTTTTCAAATCTTGATTGATTTGACTATTGATGATAATTTTACAACAAAATATATAACATCTCTTTCAAAATCTTCGATGAAAATTGGTAGAAAAAGTGATGAAAATCAAGATTTTTATGATTTTATGATTTCGTTGAATGAGGATCTTGATATGGATGATTTTATTTATTTTATTGAATCGTATACTAAACAACTAAAGGGATGATGCCTGAAATGAGCAAATTTAAAGGAACCGGTGTGGCTTTGGTTACGCCATTTAAAAAAGATGGATCTGTTGATGAAACTGGATTGATACAACATGTTGAATATCTGATTAATAACGGAATTGATTATTTGGTTGCCATGGGTACTACTTCCGAAACACCAACATTGAATAATCAGGAAAAAAATAGAGTTTTGGAACTTATTGTAAGTACCAATAATAAACGTTTGCCCCTGATGGTGGGCGTGGGTGGAAATAATACGCTGGAAGTGGCTGAAACGATGAAGGAGATGAGAAATGTCGATTTTGATGCTTTTTTATCGGTTTCTCCATTTTATAATAAACCTTCTCAAGAGGGAATTTATGCACATTATGCACATTTGTCAAAAAACGCAACGAAGCCCATTATTGTTTATAATGTACCCGCTCGTACTTCTGCAAATATAGCACCTGAAACGACATTGGCTTTGGCAAATGATTTTAAAAATATTATTGGGATTAAAGAAGCCTCGGGAATTATGAACCAAGTGATGAGAATTATAAAGCATAGACCCGATGGATTTTTAGTTATTTCAGGAGACGATTCCATTACAGTGCCTTTAATTTCGGTGGGTGTTGATGGCGTTATTTCAGTTACTGCAAATGCATATCCTAAAGAGTTTTCAAAAATGGTAAAACATGCTTTAAATGGTGAATTTGCAGAAGCTAAAAAGATTCATTTGAATTTAATAGATGTTGTACAAGCGTGCTTCCGCGAGGGAAATCCGGCGGGAGTAAAAGCTGTTATTTCATTGCAAAAAAGAATGGAAAATGTTCTCCGATTGCCTTTAACTCCAGTTAGTAAAGCTCATTTTGACTATATTGAGAACTTAGTTCGTATGATTTAATAATGACTCTTATGAAAAAAATATTCATGTTGCCCGTTCTTATGTTTTTGTGTTTTCGTTTTGCATACACCCAAAATTATATCTCAGTTAGTGGTTCGCAATTAATTCAGACAATTG
>JAQUHH010000049.1 GCA_028683685.1 Bacteroidales bacterium | reverse complement strand
TTCGCAGACGACCTTCTATAATTTTGGATGCTTTTATTCCGATTCTTTCTTCTACTTCGGAAATCTTAACTTTCTCTTTTTCAACAGCATGATACAAAAGAACAGCACAAACAGATTGATAACTTAAACCCAATTCATTGGCGCAAATATTGGCAATTTCTAGGGGTTTCAATATATATGGCTCACCATTGAAAGTTGTTTCATCTTTGTATAAAGAGGCACTGAACTTTACTACATCGTTGATGAGTTTTATCTTTTCTTTGTGATCTTTTATTCTTTGTGAACTGATAATTGATTTATATAAAACTTGTATTTTGTTCATAATTAGCTTCTTATTGTTTTGTTATAGAAGTATTTTATTTTATTTTTAAAAACTCACTCGAATTCCGGGTCCCACTAAAAAGAAAAATTCACTTTTTTGCATAAAATAGCCAAAGCCTCCATAAAGCGGAAAACTAAATTTGCTTCTGCTTTTAATTGGGTGAACGGAAGTGATGACTACAAGACCTAAATCTCGCTTGGCATCTGGATTAAAGTTTAGTGCATTTTGAGCTAAAAAGCCAAAACCTGCTTTAAAAGGAATCAATCTTTGTATTTCATTTTTTTTGTAAAAACTAAATTGTGCAAACATTGCTAAACCTATTCCACTTACTAAAGGAGATAGGGAGGCATCTTTTGACAAACTTTGAGTGATAAGTCCAGCTGGAATCGACACATCTACATCAAAAGTAGTAAGACGCTGATTGTAAATGACCACTTTTTGAGAATAGCCTTGTGTAGAGTACGAGCTGCTCACATGTTCAATGGTAATTTCAATTTTCGACCATTCGCTGAGACTAAAAGTTTTCTTTGATAAGAAGTTGTTTAGATATATTTCACTTAATCGACAACCGCTTTGAGAATAAAAATTAAATCGAGGAGAACTTTCTCCTGGGCAGATTGTAAAATTACCTATATCTCTGTTTTCTATAAGAATACCATTCTTGTCTTCAATTCTTACTTTAATATTAATAATTTGTTGTCCATACAAAAAATCACCTTGGTCAATTCTATTTCTGTCGAAAGAAAGGGAAATATCTTTTACGGTTCTTTTGTATAAAATGGGCTGTAAGATTGAATTATAAGCAACAGGACCATTTCCGTAGTCGATATTGATAAAATCAAAAGGTCGGGGTATTTTATATTCGCTAATTGTAATGGATGAGCCTGATTTTTCGTTGCCCAGATAAATATTATGAACTGTTTTTGAAATATTTATCGGTACTCGTAATTTATATTGATGAACGTAATCGCTCTGTGAAACGGTGTCTGAACTTATAATCTGTATTTCATCGAAATGAAATTTGGTTTTTCGCAAACTTTTTCCTTCAATTCTAATGTCAATTATTTCTCCGGGTTTTACGTCTAGTGAAGTTGTCCAATTATTTCCATTTCGTAAGATTGAAATTTTGCTGATGGAAGGCATAGGCGAAATTTCCACATTGGTTATAAATAGGGGATTGTCGCCATCTTTGATAAAAAGAAATCCTTTGGATACTTTATGGTCGTTGTAGGGTCTGAATTCACAAACAATTTTGTCAGTAGTGAGTCTTCTTTTAGTGAAAATTTCAGCAATTAGTGGGCTGCCAATTTCTTCGGAAGCTTCCACTCGATAGGTTTTTCCAATTTGAAGTCGATGGTTATTATCAAGTTGCACTTCAACTCCAGATAGTTCAGCTGGATTTCGAGTAATTTCCCGAGTATCCATCCTTAAAAAAACGTGACGGCTATTTTTAATATTAAAAGTATGATTTATGGTAGGAAGCTGGTTTACGAGCATTCCGCTGTCGTTTAAACAAGGTTTTTTGGTTTCTAACATCAAGCTAAAAGTCTGTTCGCCTCCATTTTTTGGTTCGATAAAAATAAAAGCATTATTTTGATTTCGAGAGATTTGATATTCAAAATTATCGGTGTTTTTCCACAAACCATCAGTTTTTAAATTATCGATATTATTGGTGATAATTTCAAATTTTCGAACTTCGCCCAGATATAAATCTTCTGGTCCGGGATTGAATTGGGCTTCGGTGTTGGTATACGCCAGTATGGGGATTTCGATAGTTCTTATTTCGTTCAGTCCCAGAACATCGAAAAGCAAACTTAGTTGATCGGTTTCCGAAATATTTTTAAATCGTATTCTAAATCTATAATAAGCGTTGTCAATTTGTTGCAATGAATCTAAAATATCAAAATCAGGCGAGGAGTGAAGTCTTAAAAATTGATATTGTGATTTTTGTGAATATATTTCAGCTTTTAAAATCTGTTCATTTGAGGTATATTCAAAATATAAATATTTTTTATGATTAATGTAAATTTTATCTTTGTTTGAATTAAATGTTTTTGCATTTGTGAATATTATCAAACTGTCGTAGACTGTCTTTTCAGTTTTTAAATTATATTTTTGAGCAAAAGAAAGTTGAAAACTCAAAAGCATAATTATTCCTAGGCAAGCTGATTTCATAAAGTTTTATTTTTTACAAAAATAGAATATTTTGTTGACATGTTTTTCGAAAATCTGTTAAAAAACAAAAGACTGACTCATAGAATCAGTCTTTTAAAGAAGTTTTAATGTTTTTTATACCAAACCAGCAAAACCCATAAAAGCGAGTGCTAGAATGCCCGCCGTAACCAAGGATAAAGGTGCACCTTTCATGGCTTTGGGTGGGTTCAGCAAATCAGTATGTTCGCGAAGTCCAGCAAATAATATCATTGCAAGGCCAAAACCAATGGCAGTAGAAATTGTAAAGACTAAAGACTCAAGCAAATTAAATTCTTTTTGAATATTTAATATGGCAACCCCTAAAACTGCACAGTTTGTGGTAATGAGTGGAAGAAAAATCCCTAAAGCTTGATAAAGGGCAGGGCTGATTTTTTTTAAAATAATTTCTACCATTTGAACCAAAGCAGCAATAACTAAAATAAAAGTAATGGTTTGTAGAAATGTAATGTCTAATGAAACAAGTACATATTGGTTTATTAGGAATGTAAATAGAGAAGCCAAGGTCATTACGAAAATGACGGCACCACTCATTCCAACGGCTGTTGATATCTTACTTGAAACACCCAAAAATGGACAAATTCCGAGGAATTGCGCCAAAATAATGTTGTTTACAAAAATGGCTGAGATAAATATTATAATATATTCCATAATAAATTATTTTATGCTTTTTTAAAGCTATTCATAATAACAATTAAATATCCTAAAGCAAAGAAAGCTCCAGGTGCTAAAACAAAAACAAGCAATCCATCGGCATCAGGACTGATAAATTTATAGTTAAAAATGGCTCCACTTCCAAGAATTTCACGAACAGAACCCAATAGAGTAAGAGCAAACGTAAATCCCAATCCCATTCCCAAACCATCGATAGCAGAATTGATAACGTTGTTTTTGGATGCGAATGCTTCAGCTCGTCCTAAAACTATACAGTTTACAACAATAAGAGGAATATATAGACCTAAGCTTTCGTATAAGGCAGGAACATAGGCTTCCATAACTAAATCTACCACCGTTACAAAAGACGCTATAATTACAATAAAAGCAGGGATTCTGACCATGTTTGGAATCATGTTTTTTAATGAAGAAATAAAGATATTCGACATTAATAAAACAAAAGCAGTGGCTAAGCCCATTCCCATACCATTGATGGCAGAAGTCGTTACTCCCAGCGTGGGACACATCCCCAACAAGAGGACAAAAACAGGGTTTTCGGCAATAAAACCGCGTGTTAAAATTTTAAACTTATTCATTGTTTTTTCCCTCCATCGTTTTTAAGGTTTCAACGGCTCTGATTAAAGCATCACAAAATGCTCGAGAACTGATGGTAGCAGCAGTAATTGCATCTACATCACCACCGTCTTTTTTTACAAATAGTTTCTTTGTAGCAGGATTTAATCCCTTAAACTGATTCTTAAATTTATCATCCGACATTTTCGACCCCAATCCAGGTGTTTCTTTATGTTCTAAAACGTAGGTGTCGTTAATGGTTCCATCGACGAGCAATCCAACCATTACATTTATGTCTCCTGCAAATCCTTTATTGGTATACGAATTTATGGCATAACCAACAATTTCATCTCCTTTGTAAGCAATATTTAAAAGTAATTTTTTATCGGGCATATCAAATGCAGGAACTTCTTTTTGTTCGAGCCTATCAAATTCAGGCATTACATTTTTTACTGCAGTTTCTAGTTTTTGTGCTTTGGCTTGAGCTATGGGTTCTTTTGTGAGTGAAAAAACACTTGCCAAAACGACCGCTGATATCGCTGTTATCAAAAACAACGTTACAGACATGTTGATAATATTTGAATTGTCTTTTGCCATAATTTTTAAGCTTTTAGTTTTATTGCTTTACCAAATTGTTTTGGTTTAAAGGCATTGTTGATTAAAGGCGTTGTCGCATTCATCAGAAGTATGGCAAAAGATACACCTTCGGGATAGGCACCCCATACACGAATCAGAATGGTTAAAAGGCCACACCCAACCCCAAAAACAAGTTGCCCCGTTTTACTCATAGGGGAAGTAACTAGGTCGGTTGCCATAAAAAATGCTCCCAACATTAAACCACCCGTAATTAAATGAAAAAATGGATCAACATATAATTCAGGATTTACCATATGAAGAATACTTGCAAAAATAAAGGAAGTTCCAATGAAAGCAACTGGAATGTGCCAAGTGATGACTTTTCTAAAAATTAAGAATAAACCTCCAATTATCAATGCAATGGCTGAAACTTCTCCCAAAGAACCGCCCATTTGACCATATAATAAATCTGCATAGCGAGGCATATCAACATTACTCATTACCTGATTCACGGTTTCTCCTTGAGATAATCCGCCTTTTAGAATTCCAAGAGGAGTAGGACCGGTCAAACCATCAAAGCTTAATGTAGAGAAAGGTAGACCCGATTTAGGCCAAGTAGTCATTTGCACTGGAAAAGAGATTAGTAAAAATACACGTCCTACCAACGCTGGATTAAAGGGATTTTTCCCCAATCCGCCGTAGGTCATTTTCCCAATGCCAATAGAAACCAATGCCCCAATTAGAATAATCCAGATTGGCAAGTTGCTGGGAACGTTAAATGCCAATAAAATTCCAGTAACCATAGCAGAACCATCCGTAATGCTGGTAGGAACTTTCATGATGAATTTTTGAATAAACCACTCAAAAAACATACAGGCAAAAACAGAAACCATGGTTACGATAAATGCACTGAGTCCGAAGTAGTAGAAAGAAACCAATAAAGCTGGCATCATAGCAACAATCACCCCACGCATCAACTTTTTAACTGAATGTCCTCCGTGAATGTGGGGGGAGCCTGATATTGTTAGTAATTTCATAAGTATACTTTTTTTTCTAAAATGATCACTAATATTATTTTCTTGTCCTTGAACGCATCATAGCACCAACTTTGCTTTTACCAACTCTAATATAATCTAACAATTCTCTATTGGCGGGGCAGGTGTATTGACAAGAACCGCATTCGATGCAGTCCATGATTTTATGATTTTCAGCATCTTCAAAGCGAAGGCTTTCAACATACATTTGCAACAAATAGGGTTCCAAGCCCATGGGACATGCATTTACGCATTTGGCACAGCGAATACACATGCTTGAGGCTTCTCTTTTTGACTCTTTTTCTGTCATCAATAATATTCCTGAAGTTCCTTTAGTAACGGGCATCTCTGGCGACCTTAAAGCTTTTCCCATCATTGGACCGCCTGAAATTATTTTACCTGTATCTTCTGGAATACCACCTGCATGATCAATTAGCAATTGACAAGGCGTTCCAATACGAACCCGCAAATTGGATGGTTTTTTTACAGATTTTCCAGAAACAGTGACCACTCGCTCGATCAGCGGTTTGTTTTTTTGCACTGCCTCATAAACCGCCAAAGCAGTTCCAATATTATTAACAACACATCCCACCTCAATGGGGAGTTTGCCTGAAGGAACTTCTCTGCCTGTTAGCGCTTTTATTAGTTGCTTTTCGGCTCCTTGAGGATATTTTACTTTTAAAGGATAAATTTCAATTTTATTGTATTTTGAAGCAATTTCTTGCATTTTTTTAATGGCATCAGGTTTGTTTTTTTCAATGCCAATCATTGCTTTTTTCGAACCCAAAGCCTTCATCAAAATTTCAATACCAATCATTATTTCTTCTGCTTTCTCAAGCATTATGGCATGATCGGAAGTGAGGTAAGGTTCACATTCAACGCCATTAATTATCAAAAAATCAGCTTTTTTGCCTTCTGGAACCATGTATTTTACATGCGTAGGAAAAGTGGCACCGCCCAGACCTACAATGCCCGAATCTTTAATGCGTTGTACGATTTCTTTTGAATTCAATTTGCATTCACGATTAAGATTGGTGGAGCGATCAATATTTTCCTCCCATTCGTCGTTTTCCACTTTAATTATAATGGTTGATTTGCGATATCCGCTAGCGTCGTTTATTTCGTCTATTTTTTCAACGATTCCTGAAACCGATGAGTGAACATTTGCACAAATAAATGCATCTGCTTTGGCCACTAAAGTTCCAACTTTTACACGGTCGCCTTTATTTACAATCACCGTAGAAGGAGCACCCAAATGCTGAGTGACCATGATGTACACTTTTTCAGGAATTGGAAATATCTCAATGGGAGCTTGTGCCGATAATTTATTTCCTTTTGGATGTATACCACCTAATGTAAATGTTTTCAAGATTTCCTCCTATTTATATTTTTTCTGTTCAATTTAAAAAATCTGTTATGCTTTTTCCTCATTTGAAGCGGTTTCAACATTTTCCTTACGGGGAGGAAAACCAATCTCTATGATAGCTCCAGTAGGACATACAGGGGCACACTTGCGACAAAGTTTACATTTCTCATCGTCGATATAGGCTAAATTATTGATCAATGTAATGGCATCAAAAGGACATACTTTTACGCATTTGCCGCATCCAATGCAAGTAACTGTGCAGTTTTTAAGAGCAACAGCACCTTTTTCTTTATTAATGCAATCAACATAAATTCGGCGATCTTTTTTGCCTTTGTTCCGAAGTTCAATTATGTTGCGAGGACAAGCTTTAACACATGCACCACAGGCCACGCAATTGTCGGTAATAATAACTGGCAATCCCGTTGTTTCATCCATATACATGGCATCAAACTTACAAGATACAACGCAATCCCCACATCCCAAACATCCGTTTGGACATCCATTTTCACCAGCAAAAAGGGCATGGGCAAAAGAACATGTTTGTACCGAATCATAAATGGCTTTTGAAGGTGCGTTTTCTTTAGAGCCGTTGCAACGAATAACAGCAACTTGGGGTTCGCTTTCTTGAGCTTCAATACCGAGTATCGGAGCAATAAGTTTAACCAGACTATTTCCGCCAACCGGACAGTGAATATTGTCCAAATTCCCTTGTCTTACAATTGCTTCTGCAAAATTACGACATCCAGCATAACCACAACCACCACAATTGGCAGCAGGAAGTAATTCAGTGATTTCGTCAATTTTAGGATCTTCAATAACTTTGAATTTTTGCGAGACAAAGTATAAAATAACGGCCGAAATTAGTCCTATTAGACTAAGTGCCAATAATGAATAAAGAATTAATGTTATCACACTCGTATGTTTTTAGAAACGGAGTTCTCAATTCCGATTTATTTTATTGCAAATTTATATTTTTTTATCAATATTCAATCGGGTTTGAATTAATTTAGACATTATTCATTTATTCTAAATACTTTGAAGCATTGTATATTATTGATAAATAGTTTTTTTCTGTTTTATTAGAATGTTTCTAAATTGTTTTTTAACAAATTTAACGTTGGATACTTCCTTGAAAAATAGGCTTAATTGACTGTTAATCATTAATTATTATTAAAAATTAAAAAAAAAACAATCCAATCATTCATTGAAATATATAGAATTATTAAAAGTAATTCAAAAGTAAGCGATTCGTAAGTGCTACAAATTCTTAATTTTGAAATGTATTAAATGATAACTTAATATGTATAAATAACTAATAATCAAACATTTTGTAAATTATAAGATAAATATAAAAACATATTAGTTTGAATAATTTACGAAATTAATCGAATCTTTTTCATCAATAATTTTCGTTTGTAAATCTTCCTTTTTAAACTATTTTTTGCGTAAGTTTGCAAAAAATATGAAATATGAGACTCAGAAAACCTAGTTGGCTGAAAATCAAGATTAGTGGCGGAAAAGAATACGTCAAAATCAAAGAGATTGTTGAAAAAAACAACTTACATACAATATGCAGTAGCGGAAAATGTCCGAATATTGGAGAATGTTGGAGCAAGGGTGCTGCTACTTTTATGATTGGGGGCGATATTTGTACTCGTTCTTGTAAGTTTTGTGCTACTCAAACTGGAAAACCTTTGCCTTTGGATGAGAACGAGCCTTTTGCTATTGCTAATTCTGTTAAATTGATGAATTTACGCCATACAGTGATTACTTCTGTCGACCGTGACGATTTGAATGATGGAGGTGCAAACCATTGGGCAAAAACGATTTTAGAAATTCGCAAAGTAGCTCCTGACACTATCATCGAAGTTTTAATTCCGGATTTTGATGCAAATTCAGATTTGGTAAAAATTGTCGTTGATGCATCTCCTGATATTATTTCTCACAATATTGAAACTGCTCGGCGATTAACGCCTCAAATTAGAAGTAGAGCCAAATATGATATCAGCCTTAAAACATTGTCCATCATTGCCCAATCTGGGATTATGACAAAATCGGGCATTATGGTTGGAATAGGGGAAAACAAAGAGGAAATTGAAGAAACGATGGTCGATTTATATAATGCTGGATGCCGAATGCTTACAATTGGGCAATATTTGCAACCTACAAAAGAAAACTTGGAAGTAGATAGATATGTTCATCCTGACGAATTTGCGTATTACAAAGACTTTGGAATTCAATTGGGTTTCAAACAAGTAGAAAGTGGTCCGCTCGTTCGTTCCTCTTATATGGCTGAACATTCTTTTTCCAATTTATTAAATATATAAATTATGAAAGCAGTGTTTAATGATTGGGGTTTAATTGATTACAAAGAAGCTTGGGACAAACAGCAAGCTATTTTTGATAGTGTATTGCTGTATAAAAAAAACAAAAGCGATGATGTTCCTCATCGAATTATTTTTTGCGAACATCCTCATGTATATACTTTGGGAAGAAATGGGGATGAAAATAATTTGCTGATTCAAGGTGATTTTTTAAAACGCATTCATGCTTCTTATTATAAGATTGATCGCGGCGGTGATATTACCTATCATGGTCCAGGACAAATTGTTGGATATCCTATCATTGATTTGGAAGAAGCAAAATTATCTCTAAAAGAATACATTTTTCAAATGGAACAAGGGATTATTGATACCTTGAAAGAATATGGTATTTCTGCCTATCGTTTGGATGGTGCAACTGGAGTATGGCTGGATGTGGGGAATTCTTCCGTACGAAAAATTTGTGCTATTGGTGTACGAGCCAGTCGTTATGTTACCATGCACGGTTTTGCTTTTAATATAAATACAAATCTTGATTATTTCAATTACATAAATCCTTGTGGATTTGTGGACAAAGGGGTCACTTCTTTGTCAAAAGAGTTGGGTAAAAGTATTGATATTGAGGAAGTAAAGAGGGTTTTGAAATTAAAATTATATCACACATTTAATATAGAAGAATAAGTAATGTTGAAAGGTAAAAAATTGTTTGGACAAATACAAAACTACGTAATTATCGTATTTGGATTGGCGTGTTATGTTTTTTCATGGTCGGCTTTTTTAATTCCATCCGATCTTATTGGTGGAGGAATAAGTGGTGTTTCCACTTTAATTTATTTTGTCACAGGCATTCCTGTTGGAATTTTAAATTTGGTTTTCAATGGTATTTTGGTTTTGATTGCCATGCGTATTTTGGGAGCAAAATTTGGAATCAATACTATTTTTGGTATTATTGTCGGTGCATTGTTATTCCTCATTCTTCAGCCGCTGTTCCCCAAACCTTTGGTGAATGATCCTTTTATGTGTGCATTAATAGGAGGAATGATGTCGGGTTTTGGAATTGGATTGGTATTTATTCATGGTGGAAACTCTGGTGGAACCGATATTATTGCATTAATTGTAACAAACTATCGAAACATTAGCCCTGGTAGAGTTATTATCATTTGTGATGTAGTTATTGTTGCTGCTTCGTATTTGATTTTCCAATCCATCGAAAAAATCGTCTATGGTTACGTAATAATGGGTGTTTTTGGATATACACTAGATATGGTTTTAGAGGGAGCTAAACAATCGTATCAAATTATCGTTTTTTCAAAAAATAATGATATTATAGCAGATAGAATAGGAAATGAATTAAATAGAGGAGTCACTTTTCTAAAAGGTAAAGGGTGGTATACCAAAGAAGATCAGGATGTTTTGTTGGTAATTGCACAAAAACATGACAAGCAAAAAATCATGGAAATAATTAATGATAGCGATGATAAAGCTTTTTTATCTGTGGCAAAAGTGAGTGGGGTATTTGGACGAAATTTTGATCGAATTAGACTTTAATACAAATGGGTTTAATTAATAAAACACCAAGACTTTAAATCCCTTTATTTCCTTATTCTTATAAACGTTACCTTGTTAATAAAAGAATTAAACAAGAGTATACTCAAGTCCAGAAATATCTATTTTTGTTTATAAATAGTGATTGTTCAAATACTTCATGTTTGTAGAAGATAAGATAAATATGAGGGATTTAAAGTCTTGAAAACAAGAAGTTTATTATTGCAAATGTAATTTGCCGAGCATCATATAACGGAAATTAAATTGCTCTCTGAACAAAAGTTTTTATGACTCTAACAACGCAATTTTTGTTTTATAAAAAGCGAGTGTAATATAATGAATAGAATCGTATACAATGATATTTGAAGTAATTGATTTTCCTGAATATAACTCTTTAACGGCTATTATATTATATGTTTTTGCTGTTCTATTTGTAATTCAACTTTTTTATTATTGGGGAATATTCCGAAAAATGGCATTTTATAAACCAAAGAATCAGTCGGAGTTTTATCCAAAAGTTTCGGTTGTTATTTGTGCTCATAATGAATATCAAAATATTAAAGAATTTTTGCCTTTGGTTTTGGAGCAAGATTATCCTCATTTTGAAGTCATTTTAGTGAATGATGATTCCGATGATAATTCGGAGTTTTTAATGATTGATTTTAAAGCAAAATATCCTCATTTCAAAATCGTCAAAACAGATCGTTCGGTTACTTTTGTCCGAGGGAAAAAATTCCCATTGTCGGTCGGTATTAAAACTGCGACACATCCCATTGTTTTATTAACGGATGCCGATTGCTATCCTGCCAGTAAAAACTGGATAAAAGAGATGGTTGCTGCATACCAAAATCAAAATATTGAATTTTCTTTGGGCTATGGTCGTTACGAAAAACGAAAAGGATTATTGAATTTATTGGTCAGATTTGATACCGTTCACACTGCTTTACAATATATTTCTGCCGCTTTATTGAAAATTCCATACATGGGAGTAGGACGAAATTTATCCTATACAAAAGATATTTTCATCCGAAACAAAGGAATGATTTCGCAATATATGATTCCCTATGGAGATGATGATTTATTCGTTAATAAATATGCGAATGGTAAAAATACAAATGTTACATTAAGTCCTGATGCTCATACAGTTT
>JAQUHH010000325.1 GCA_028683685.1 Bacteroidales bacterium | reverse complement strand
GATGCTCTTACTTTCATGATTCAATTTTATTATTTGTATCTAAATGTTATTCTTCCTTTGGTTAAATCATATGGAGACATTTCAATTTGCACTTTATCTCCAGGTAAAATTTTAATATAGTGCATTCTCATTTTGCCGGAAATATGGGCTGTAATTACATGTTCGTTCTCAAGTTCTACTCTAAACATTGCGTTTCCGAGAGATTCGATAACGGTTCCATCTTGTGATATTGACAATTGTTTTGCCATTCTTTTTTTTAATTTATTATTTGTTCAATAAGTTCATATGTTGAAATAATTTCTGCCTTGTCTTTTCGAATCACGATTTGATGTTCGAAGTGTGCCGAAGGTTTTCCATCAGCAGTTCGAACTGTCCATCCATCGTTTTCAAATATAATAAATTTTTTCCCTAAATTTATCATAGGTTCAATACAGATTACCATTCCTTCTTTTAATCTAGCTCCTTTATTAGGCTGACCATAATTGGGCACTTCTGGTTTTTCGTGAAGAGAGCGACCTATTCCATGGCCTACCAATTCGCGAACAACAGAGTATCCAAATGATTCTACATAAGTTTGAACAGCAAATCCGATATCTCCAACGGTATTTCCATCAACAGCTTTTTCTATGCCTTTGTAGAGAGACTCTTTTGTTCGGTTGAGTAAATCGAGATATTCTTTTTTCACGTCTCCTACCGCAAAGGTATATGCATAATCACCGTGGTAGCCATTTTTCTCCACTCCGCAATCTACAGAAACAATGTCTCCGTCTTTAATAACGTATTGATCAGGAATTCCGTGAACAACTTTGTCATTAACTGATATGCAGAGAGTGGCAGGAAATCCTCCATATCCTTTAAATGATGGCTTAGCACCATGATCTAGAATGAATTTTTCCGCTATATCATCTAAATACTTAGTTGTGACACCAGGTTTTAGATAACGAGCTACCTCAGCAAGGGTTTTTCCAACAAGCAAAGAACTTTCTTTTAATAGTTTTATTTCAAGTTCAGTTTTTATATTATTTGTATTAAAAATATTTTTCACTATACTTAATCTAAATTCCAACTGACGAACGTCCTTTAATACGTCCAGATTTTGTTAATCCATCATAATGTCTCATAAGGAGATGGCTTTCAATTTGTTGAAGAGTATCTAAAACGACACCCACTAAAATCAACAAAGATGTTCCACCGTAGAATTGAGCGAATTGGGAGTTTACACCGGCCATTCCAACGAATGCAGGAAGGATCGCAACGAATGCGAGGAAAAATGATCCAGGAAGAGTAATACGAGACATAATATTATCAACGAATTCGGCAGTTTTCTTTCCAGGTTTAATTCCAGGAATAAAACCACCATTTTTTTTCATATCTTCTGCTATCTGATTAGGATTGATAGTAATGGCAGTGTAGAAGTAAGTAAATAGAATAATTAAAATGGCGAAGGTAAAGTTATACCAAAAGCCATGAAAATCAGAGAAAGCAGCAGCAAAACCGGTTAAACTTTCGGCATTTGTAAATTGAACAAAAGTTAAGGGCAAGAACATAATTGCCTGAGCAAAAATGATGGGCATAACACCCGCAGCATTTACTTTCATGGGTAAATATTGACGAACTCCTCCATATTGTTTATTTCCGACCACTCTTTTTGCATACTGAACGGGGATTCTACGAGTACCTTGAACGAGCAAAATACACAATAAAATCACACCGAGCAAAATGGCAATTTCGACCACGAATACTACCAAACCACCATTTCCTTGCTCTTCCATGCGAGAAATAAACTCTGCAAATAGAGCGAGGGGCAAACGTGCAATGATACCAATCATAATAATAAGAGAGATTCCATTTCCAATTCCTTTATCGGTAATTTTCTCACCTAGCCACATTACAAACATAGTTCCTGAGATTAGAATGAGTACGGAAGTAATCATAAATAAACTGGAAGGGCTAACATCTGGAATAAATGGATAGAAAGCATGAGAGGGCAACTGCGAAGAAATACTTGCTATGTAACTAGGAGCTTGCAAGCCAGTAATTAAAATAGTAAGATAACGAGTTATTTGATTAATTTTCTTCCGACCACTTTCTCCCTCCTTTTGCAAACGTTGAAAATATGGCACAGCCATACCCATCAACTGAATTACAATAGAAGCAGAGATATATGGCATAATACCCAATGCGAAAATTGAGGCATTAGAAAAGGCACCACCGGAAAACATATCAAGAAGTCCGAGTAATCCAGTTTGAGAATTTTTTTGGAATTCCCCGAGCATATTAGCATCCACACCCGGCAATACAATATGGGAACCAACGCGATAGATTAAAACAATACCAAGGGTATATAATATTCTTTTACGCAGATCCTCAATCTTGTAGATATTTTTTAATGTTTCGATGAATCTTTTCATGTATTATTAGATTTTTGTTGCAACACCTGCAGCACCTTCAATCATTTCAACAGCTTTCGCAGAGAAAGCATGTGCATGAACTTCGATTTTTGCTGATAAGTTACCGTTTGCTAATATTTTAATTAAATCATTACGTCCCGTTAATCCGTTTTCTATAAGCACTTCCATATTAAATACGGAAATACCTTTAGTTTCGAATAAGTTTTGTAATGTGCTAACATTAATTGCATTATATTCAACACGATTGATGTTTTTAAATCCTCCTTTTGGTACACGTCTATAAAGAGGCATTTGACCTCCTTCAAAACCTTTCTTTTGTTTGTAACCTGAGCGAGATTGAGCACCTTTATGTCCGCGTGTTGCGGTGCCGCCACGTCCAGAACCCTGACCGCGTCCTATTCGTTTATTTGTTTTTG
>JAQUHH010000324.1 GCA_028683685.1 Bacteroidales bacterium | reverse complement strand
TTGCCATTATTGCTTTTGTTTGGGCGTATAAGGTTGGACTGTTTTTACATTATAATATTAAAGAAATAAGGATGCTAAAACACGGTCATCGAGCAAAAAGCTTTGTTAAGCACGGATTAGAATATATTTCTTCGATACTTTTTCGATTATTATGATAAATTAATTAGCTTCCAATATCCACCTTTGTCGGATCCTTTTCTTTTAATACTTCCTTCTTTTTTAAGTTTTTGTAAATGATATTCCACTCCTTTAATTGAAACACCTGAAATTATTGCCAATTCTCCAGTGGTAATCTTTCCGTTTTCCGAAATTGCATTTATAATTTTCTCCCCAGTTTTCTCCCTAGTTTTATCATCATTTATCAATGGACGCATAAGTGTGACAGAAAACATTCCTTCTATCAAAAATACGGGTTCATGCAATTTTGATTGTTTCATCAAATCTTTAATTCTCGCTATTCCCGAACCTATCTGTTCAACCAGATGCATTCGTGCAAAAAGTCCAAAAATTAGTGGATTTCGAGTAAGACTTCTTTTCCCAAATTCCTGTGGTCGAATTGCACTATTTGATTATAGAAAAATAGAACCAAAAAACATGTTTAACTTTTGATTAAGCTTTGAATATTTATAACAAACTGAAATACAGTTTATTACATGAGTCAGCAAAATTAACCGTTAAGTAACGGATAAATTTGCAAGTGATTTACCATGCTTATATGTATTCGTTTATGCATTATTACATAGTAATAGGTGTATATTTCGATATGAGAGCTAAGCTTTTTCGTTCATTCGGGATAAATTTTGTAGTTTTGTGAAAATTTTTGACAATGAATAAAGTTTATCCAATTGTTGCTGAACACTGGAAAATTGATGGTGGAACTTGCTTTGGAGTGGTGCCAAAATCTGTTTGGAGTCGATATGTAAAAACCGATGAAAATAATATGATTCCCGTTTCTTCGCGTTGCCTTCTTGTTTTTTCGGGCAAACAGATTATTTTGTTTGACACAGGAATGGGCAACAAACAAAGTGACAAATATTACTCTTTTTCGCAGCCATGGGCTCGAGAAAATTTTCTTCCTCAATTAGCAAAATATGGCGTAACCCCAGAAGATGTTACAGATATTATTTTCTCGCATTTGCATTGGGATCATACTGGAGGTGCGAGCTATTATGATGAAAATGGAATCTTAAAAGAACGTTTTCCAAATGCTCAATATCATTGCTCAAAAGCAAATTGGGAATCGAGTCAAAACCCCAATTTTAGAGAAGCCAAAGCTTTTTTTGAAGAAGATTTATCCATTTTCTACAATTCGGGAAAACTACATTTGATTGAAAATGATTCTTATTTTAATCCCGATATTTTTATAAAATTATCCGATGGTCACACCCTTGGACACATAATGTTGATTGTAGATACAAACAAGGGGAAACTTGCATTTACCGCCGATTTTATTCCCATCAAAGAGCATGTTCCTTTGGCTTGGATTTGCAGTCAGGATATTCATCCAATGGAAACTTTGAAAGACAAAACAGCTTTTTTGAACGAAGCTTGCGATGGCAACTACATTATTATGTATGGTCACGATTATTATAATGAATGTTCAAGATTGAAACGAACCGAAAAAGGTGTTGTTGCCTCAGAATCATTTTGTTGGAACGACATTTAAAATATTTTAAAGACATGAGAAAAATTAATATTGCATACGCCGAAATTCCTGGTTATAACTGTTTTGGATGCTCAAAAGAGAATCCCATTGGATTGAAATTGGATTTTTATGAAACCGAAGAGGGAGTATTTGCCGAATGGTTTCCTACAAATGATTATGAAGGTTATCACAACCACTTGCATGGCGGAATTCAAGCAACTCTTTTGGATGAAATTGGCAGTTGGATAATTCCTGTAAAAATAGGTTCTTCTGGCGTAACACGGAGTTTAAATGTAAATTATCTTAAACCCATTTTTGTAGATCATGGAAAAATTACCATTTCTGCAAAATTACTTCAGTATGAAAATAATATTGCTACCATAGAAGCCAAAATTGTGGACAAGGAAAATATTGAAAGAACAAATGCCCGCATTGAATATTTTGTTTTTTCGGAAGAAGTTGCTCGAAAAAGATTTCATTTTCCGGGTAAAGAGAAGTTTTAATGTTTGATTATTAATTTGTTATTCTTTAGGACAATTTCTCTCTGGAAGATTTTTCCAAGCATTTTCATAATCTGGAGTTTTAAACAAAGTATCCAAACCGTCGATGGGTTTCATTTTGCCGAAATTGGCAAAATATGCTTCTTTTGTCATGGAGTCCCAATGAATTGCAAATGAACGATATTGGCGAGTTTGAAAAAGATTTAAGCCTATAAAAAGCATTGCTAATACAAGCGAAAAGGCAATAATAATTTTGTTTTTGGTTTGAAGATATTGAATTAAAGCTGCCAAAGGGAAAATTAATAAAGGATAAGAATCAATAAAAGCTCTTTGTCCAAAACCGCCACCATACCACCATATGGGCCAAGATAAAACAATGTATGTATTGATTATAAGAAAAACCAAAATCGGGAAAAACCATTCTTTGGTGTATTTTTTTAATAAGAAAAGTGAAAATACAATGGGTAATATAATGGGTGTATACAAAAACCAGCCTTTGCGAAAACTAAATAATCCTTTGATTATGTGTGGATTATCGAAATAAAATCGGGCTTCTTCTGGATATGAATAGTGGATAAAACTTCCAGAAACATAATACCAATATATCATTTGTGGCAAAATGGGCAGAATTCCTCCAAAAATCAGGATGGGGAATAAGCGGAAATGGTTCTTGAAAAACTCGATTC
>JAQUHH010000048.1 GCA_028683685.1 Bacteroidales bacterium | reverse complement strand
GACATATATGCTTCATCAATAGCATTGTCGCTCAAAGCTTTAACGTCTGCTTTGTCCGAGAGAGAAATGGTTAGAAAAATATTACCACGATAAAACCAGGTTCGAGCTTGGTCTTTTGTATCAGGGTGAACGGCAGCATCTTCAATGGCCTCCAATGCTCTTGAGATTCTACCGCGACGATAGTCCTGAAAAGCATTATTTATTTTTGTCGATTGAGCGAACGACGCTGTCGACAAGGCTAAAATAGCAATAATAATTAAAATTTTCTTCATTTCGATTATTTTTCTGTTTTATTAATTTGATTAATTATCTTCATTTTCAATTGTTTCATCCTCTTCCGAATCTTCTCCTTCTTCAACTTTATCAACTCCTTCTTCCAATTCGTCATCCGTTTCAAGCATTGTTTCATCAATTTCTTCGCCTTCATCCACAACTGTTACATAATCGATTTCCTCTTCCTCTTCAACAGGAACAATGGCAACTGCGGCAATGGCGTCTTTTTTCAGATTAATTAAACGAACTCCTTGAGTGGCTCTTCCCATCACTCTAATATCCGACATTTTGATTCGAATCATAATACCAGATTCATTTGTGATTAGAAGATCGTCTAAATCAGTAACGTTTTTAATGGCCACTAATTGTCCCGTTTTTTCGGTTACATTCATGGCTTTAACGCCTTTACCACCTCGATTTGTTTCGCGGTAATCAACAACAGGCGAACGTTTTCCATATCCATTATCAGAAACGACAAGAACGGTGCTTTCTAAATCATCTACACAAATCATGCCGACAACATAATCTTTATCATCCGTTAGTTTAATTCCTTTTACTCCAGAAGCATTTCTACCCATTGGGCGAACCAATCTTTCGTTAAAGCGAATTGCCCTACCCGACCTTGCAGCAATCATTATTTCGTGGCTTCCGGATGTTAAACGAGCTTCCAATAAATTATCATCTTCACGAATAGTAATAGCATTAATTCCATTTTGACGTGGTCTAGAATACGCTTCTAAAGATGTTTTTTTAATAATTCCATTCTTCGAGCAAAGGATTACATAATTGTTGTTAATATACTCTTCATCAGTTAAGTTAAGTACATTTACAACCGCTCTTACTTTATCGTCTGGCTCGATATTAATCATATTTTGAATAGCTCTGCCCTTGGTTGTTTTTGTTCCTTCTGGAATTTCAAAAACTCGAAGCCAATAACATTTTCCTTTTTCGGTAAAGAAAAGTAAGTAGTTGTGATTGGTTGCAATATGCAAATATTCAATAAAGTCGTCTGTACGCGTACTGCTACCTTTAGAGCCTTTTCCGCCTCTGTTTTGAACTTTGTATTCGGTTAATGGCGTACGTTTGATATAACCAAGTCGCGACATTGTAATAACCACAGCCTCATCGGCAATCGTATCTTCAATTCTAAAATCAGCCGCTGTATATTCTATAATTGATTTGGGAGCATCACCATATTTATTTTTAATTTCGGTAAGCTCTTGTTTAATTAACTCCATTCTCATTACTTCGTCCGCCAAAAGCGAATTCAGATAATTTATAAGTTTCATTAACTCATCGTATTCATTTTGTAGTTTTTCTCTCTCCAAAGCAACCAGCTGGCGAAGTCTCATTTCGACAATGGCACGAGATTGAATTTCGGACAAGTCAAAACGAGCCATTAAACTATTTCTGGCTTCTTCTACTGTTTTAGATTCTCTAATGATTTTAATCACTTCGTCGATATGATCTAGTGCTATAAGCAGCCCCAGTAGGATATGTGCTCTTTTTTCAGCTTCTTTTAAATCATATTCGGCACGACGAATCACAATTTCGTGACGGTGTTCTACGTAATAAACGATTAAATCTTTTAGGTTGAGGGTCATTGGACGTCCTTTAACCAGCGCCACATTATTGACACTGAAAGAAGATTGCAATGAGGTATATTGATATAATTTATTTAAAACGACATTGGCAACTGCGTCACGTTTTAGATCGTAAACAATGCGAAGTCCGTTTCTATCTGATTCGTCACGAATATCGGAAATGCCTTCAATTTTTTTATCATTGACCAATTCGGCGGTTTTTCTAATCATTTCCGCTTTATTGACCTGATATGGAATGGAAGTAACCACGATTTTTTCACGTCCATTTTCGTGATCTTCATTTTCAATAAGAGCTTCAGCACGCATCACTACGCGTCCCCTACCCGTGTGAAATGCATCGCGAACTCCGTCGTAGCCATAAATAATTCCACCAGTAGGAAAATCTGGAGCTTTAATAAATTGCATTAATTCGTCAATGGTAATATCATTGTTATCGATATAGGCGATGGTGCCATCAATCACATCACTTAAGTTGTGAGGAGCCATGTTTGTGGCCATTCCAACAGCGATACCCGAAGAACCGTTAATCAGCAAATTTGGAATTTTAGCTGGCAAAACGGTGGGTTCTTCGATAGAGTCATCAAAGTTTAGCCTAAAATCTACTGTTTCTTTTTCAATATCAAATAGCATTTCTTCGGCTATTTTTTTCATTCTAGCTTCCGTATACCGCATAGCAGCAGGACTATCACCATCAATAGAACCAAAGTTTCCTTGACCATCAATAAGCGGATATCGAAGCGACCAATCTTGTGCCATACGCACCATAGAATCATAAACAGCAGTATCTCCATGAGGGTGATATTTACCCAATACTTCCCCCACAATACGAGCTGATTTTTTATATGACTTACCAGAAACAATTCCCATGTCCCACATACCGTATAAAATGCGGCGATGGACGGGTTTTAAGCCGTCTCTTACATCAGGCAATGCCCGTGAAACAATAACTGACATCGAATAGTCGATGTACGCTGATTTCATCTGTTTTTCGATGTTTACTCTTACAATATTTTCTTCTTGTATCATAGTCTTACTTCCCTTAGCTTTTTGAAGTTGTTTTAAATGAAAGCACGAATTTACAATTTTTAAGTGAACTAAACCCTATTTTATGTGTTTTATTACTAACAAAAATCTGTTAAAAAAAATAAGATGTATGAATTCTTCTATTTACAAAAAAACGACTATTTTTGGACAATCGAATTTTTATCAATAATATGGAAGTGAAATTATCAACCCGAGCCTATGACGTCCTGAGTTTCAGCGGAGAAGAAGCATTGCGACTAGGTAATGACTACGTAGGTGTGGAACACTTATTACTAGGAATTTTAAGAGATGCCGATTGTGGTGCTATTAAAGTCCTAAAACATTTTGAAGTCAACTTTAAAAGAGTCAAAAAAAACATCGAAACGGCCATTCGTTCCGATAATCCGCCCCTTTCGAGTGCAGATGCAAAAAACTTTATGAACAAACAACCTGTAAATAAACAGTTGGAAAAAACCATAAAATTTGCCTTTTTGCTCTCTAAAAGCTATAAAAGTTCTGTGATTAAAACAGAACATTTTTTGTTAGCCTTGCTTAAAGATGCCGATAATGTAGCAAGTATGTTTCTAGGAAAAGAAGGCATCGCATATACTAATGTAAAAAGAATTATGGAAATTACGCTAAGTGATGAAAATAGAAACGAGGAATTAATCGAAGACGAACATATCAATCCCATTGATGAAATCACCAACGAGTTTTCGAGCGATGATGACGACATAATAGGAGGCGATTCGTACTCTTCTACTCCCAAAAAAGGAGCCGATCCAAAATCGACCACTCCCGTACTGGATAGCTTTGGACGCGATTTGACCAGAATGGCGGAAGACGATAAATTAGATCCCATTGTTGGACGCGACAATGAACTGGAACGAATTGCTCAGATTTTAAGTAGACGTAAGAAAAACAATCCCATTCTGATTGGGGAGCCTGGTGTTGGTAAATCGGCCATTGCCGAAGGTTTAGCCATTCGCATCGTACAACGAAAAGTTCCCCGTTCGCTTTTCAACAAACGTGTCGTAACGCTTGATTTGGCTTCTTTGGTAGCCGGAACAAAATATCGAGGACAGTTTGAAGAACGCATGAAAGCCGTGCTAAATGAAATTGAAAAAAACAAAGATATCATCATGTTTATTGATGAGATTCACACCATTGTGGGCGCTGGAAATGCTTCTGGTTCGCTGGACGCTTCCAATATGTTTAAGCCGGCTTTGGCGAGAGGCGAATTGCAATGTATTGGTGCAACTACCTTGGATGAATATCGTCAATATATTGAAAAAGATGGTGCTCTGGAACGTAGATTTCAAAAAGTACTTATTGAGGCTACTTCCGAAGAAGAAACCGAACAAATTTTGCACAATATTAAAGAAAAATACGAAGATCACCATTTGGTTCGATACGATGATGAAGCCATTAAAGCGTGCATTACCCACACCATGCGCTATATTAGCGACCGTTGTTTGCCCGACAAAGCGATTGATGCTATGGATGAAGCCGGGGCTCGTGTTCACATTAAAAATATACACGTTCCTTCCGAAATTTTAAAATTGGAAGCTCAAATTGAACTGACTCGTCAAAATAAAAACCAAGCCATCAAAAATCAAAAATTTGAGGATGCTGCTAATTATCGAGATGCAGAACGAAAAATTATTGAAGAACTTGAAAAAGAAAAACGTAAATGGCTCGAAGACAATAAAGAAAACCGACAAGTGGTGACCGAAGAAAATGTGGCTGAAGTAGTAGCTATGATGACTGGAATTCCCATTCAGCGGATTGCTCAAAATGAAGGCGAACGACTGCTTAATATGGGAAAAGAACTAGAAGCATCTGTTATTGGACAAAATGAAGCCATTTCAAAAGTGTCAAAAGCAATTCGTAGAAATAGAGCTGGATTGAAAGACCCCAACAAACCCATTGGTTCCTTTATTTTTCTAGGACCAACAGGGGTTGGAAAAACATATTTAGCAAAAGTTTTGGCCGAATTCCTTTTTGGGTCTACGGATGCAATGATTCGGATTGACATGAGTGAATACATTGAGAAATTTGCAGTTTCTCGCTTGGTTGGAGCGCCTCCAGGATACGTTGGATACGAAGAAGGCGGTCAGCTTACCGAAAAAGTAAGACGCAAGCCCTACTCTATTATTCTGCTTGATGAAATTGAAAAAGCACACCCGGATGTATTTCATATTTTATTGCAAGTGCTTGATGATGGCCTACTTACAGATAGCTTAGGAAGAAAAGTTGATTTTAAAAACACCATTATCATCATGACTTCAAATATTGGGACTCGTCAACTTAAAGATTTTGGTACTGGTGTCGGTTTTCAAACCAGCACCAAAACGGATAATCAACAAAAAGACATGACGGGAATTTTGCAAAATGCTCTCAAAAAAGCGTTTGCTCCTGAGTTTTTGAACCGAATCGATGATGTTATTATTTTCAACTCCCTTGAAAGAGAAGATATTCACAAAATTATCGACATCGAATTGAAGCATTTATACAAACGTGTAAATAAATTAGGTTTCCAAATTGACGTAAGTGTTGATTGCAAAGATTATTTAATCGAAAAAGGTTGGGATCCTCAATATGGAGCCAGACCGCTAAAAAGAGCCATCCAAAAGTACATTGAAGACGAATTAGCAGAAGAATTAATTAAAAACAAAGATGCAGACTCTAAAATGATTTCGGTTGATTACAATAAAGAAAATGATAAAATTATGATCAAATTTAAAAAAGAGAAAAAAGCAAAATTGGTAAAAGAATAAATCATTGATTTTAAGCATAAAGCGAGCATCTGTTTGTCAAACAAAAAGATGCTCGCTTTTTTATTGGTGAATCGCTGAAAAAAATATTTGCGAAGAACAATTTCTATTTATAAGTGTTTATTTATCAAATTAGGTAACAAAAATAAATATTACTGACTTTTTATTCTGAATAAACTATCTTTACTTCAATTTTTAAAACAGCAAATAACACAATTATGGAAAAAGGGAAAATTACTTTTACGATGATTAAGCCTACGGCTTTTAAAAACAACTACACGGGTGATATTTTGAAAATGATATATCAGAAAAAGTTCAGAATCATTGCTCTAAAAATGATGCAATTGACCAAAGATCAGGCAGCAGCATTTTATATTGAACATAAAGAACGCCCATTTTATGCTGAATTGTGTGAGTTTATGAGTTCGGGGCCCATCATCGCCGCTATTTTAAAAAAAGAAAATGCGGTAAGGGATTATCGGCAGTTTATTGGGAGTACAAATCCCATTGAAGCGGAAAAAGGAACCATTCGCAGTGTTTTTGGATCGAGCGTTGAGCAAAATGCTGTTCATGGATCTGACAGCGACGATAGTGCTATGCGTGAAAGTTCTTTTTTCTTTTCTGATTTGGAAATTTTTTCAAATTTCTAAATTAAAAGAAATGCGATATAAATAAAAAAAGCTCCTTCAAAAAGGAGCTTTTTTTATTTGGGTGGATGATGGGGCTTGAACCCACGACCAACGGAACCACAATCCGCTACTCTACCACTGAGCTACACCCACCGTGTATTAATTATAGTGCAAAATTACAATTTTTTCTTTTAAATCCAACTATTATTGAAAAATAAATTTGGATCGTGGTTTTTTTATAAATTTGCAGATATTATACGTGTCTGAAAAAAAAAAAATTCAGATCATAGACGAATTACGACAAAACTCCGTTTAGCATAAAAACTGCAAAATGAAACACAACATATTATTTTTATCTGGCTGGTATCCCACTCGTGACAATCCTACACTTGGAAATTTTATTGTCAAACATGCAGAATGCGTTTCATCACACCACTCCATTTATGCCCTACATCTAAGTTTAACTGAAAATATCTCTCAAAAAGAAGAGATTGATTTTTCTGAAACTCCATTTCCTTCCAAAGTTATTTATTTAAGAAAATCTAAAATACCATTTTTAGGAAGCTTATTCGATAAGATTAAAATTATCAAAAGATATTTTTCCGAATATAAAATTTTGATTAATTCTGATTTTAAACCCGAATTAATTCATGCAAATATTGTCTATCCAATTGGTATTGTCGCATGTATGTTTAAATGGAAATATAAGATTAATTACATTATTGAAGAACACTGGACAGGCTATCTGGATTACGGAATTAATAGACCTGGTTTTTTTAAAAAGCGGATTATTCGTTTTGTGGCCAAGCGTGCTTCTGCTATTCTTCCTGATTCACAAGATTTGGGACATGCCATTCAAAAGCTGAATATTAAAACACCCATTATTAAGTTAGCAAACGTTGTTCATGTTGAACATTTTACGCCTCAACTTCAAAAAGAAGAAAGCGAAATATCAAAGATGATTCATGTGTCAACTTTGCATAATGTTCATAAAAATATTGAGCTTTTAATTGATTCATTTTCAGAAGTTTTAAATCTGGGACATAAAGCAGAACTTCATATTATTAGCGATGGGAATTTTGAACAATATAAAGGTAAAATTGAAGAATTGGGAATTGCCCAAAACATCATTTTTCACGGCGAATTAAAAGCAGAAGAGATTGCTCCTGTTCTTAGAGAAGCTGATTTCTTTGTTTTAAGTAGCAATTTCGAAAATCTTCCTTGTGTTTTGATTGAGTCTGTAGCTTGCGGAGTGCCTGCTATTTCGACGAATGTTGGCGGTGTGGACGAAATTATCAACGAAACGAATGGAATCCTTGTAGAACCACGAAACCAAGCTCAAATGGTAGACGCCATGGTAAAAATGATAGATTCACATCATTTATATGACAAAACTGAAATGCACAAATCAGCGGTTTCGCTTTATAGTTATGAAGCCATTGGTCAGCAACTCTCTAAAATATACTCTGATATAATTCAAAAATCGGGTTTATGATTCGGAAAATATTTAGCACTTTTACCATTCGATTTGCTTCTGCTATACTCAATCTGCTGATTGCCATTGTTATATCCCAATATCTGGGAGCTTCTGGCAAAGGCGAACAAGGAATTATTTTGGCCACTATTGCCATCATTATTTTATTTGACAATATTGTGGGAGGAGCTTCTGTGGTTTACCTTACTCCCCGACTGAAATTTCAAAACATTATAAAAGCTTCCTATTTATGGGCTTTATTGGTTAGCGTAACGACTTTTACGGTATTGTATTTTACAAAATTCGTATCGGCAGATCATGTTTTTCCTATTGCAAGCTTGAGTTTTCTATGCTCTTTAACATCCATAAACTCTTCCATATTAATTGGAAAAGAAGAGATTAACAAAAGCAATGCTTTAAATTTCATCATTCCCTTTATTACTATTTTAGTTTTATTTTTTTCGTTTACATTAGACATTAGCAAAAGTGTAAACACCTATATTTCAGCTTTGTACATTGCTTATGGCGGAAGTTTTATCCTAAGTCTCTTTTTCCTAAAAAAGGAATTTCTCAATCGAAACAATACTCCTTTAAACGAAACTTTTTCAAAAGCACTGAGCATGCTTTTTAAGTATGGTGCTCAAAATCAAATGAGTCATATTTTTCAACTTCTAAGTTTCCGTTTGAGTTATTATATTTTAGAATTTTATTGGGACAAAGCACATGTCGGTGTTTATTCAAACGGAGTTTCAATTATTGAATCGGTATGGATGATTTCGAGCAGTATCACTTTATATCAATATTCTCGAATTGTGAACACCAGCGACAATAAATATGCGGTTGGTTTAACGGAAATGCTTACAAAATATGGCATTTTGATTGCATTTATTGCCATATTGCCCATCATTATACTGCCATCTGGTGTATATACATGGATTTTTGGTCCCGATTTTTCACAACTCAATAAATTAATCATTTTGTTGGCTCCAGGAGTTTGGGTTTTTAATTACGCCTTAATCATTGGACATTATTTTTCGGGCATTGGAAAGTACTACATAAACACGATTGCTTCGGCCGTTGGCTTGCTTGTCACCATTCCTTTGCTTCTTTTGCTGGTTCCACACTATCATATCTATGGGGCGGCTGCAGTAGCTTCTATTTCGTACTTTTGCACTTCCGTAGTGGTTTTGATTTATTTTAAAAAACATGGAGGAAAAGCAATTCTAATTCCAGGAATTCATGAATTTAGGACCATTCAGAGTCAGATTCAAAAAATCTTAAAAAAAATATTTAAATGAACAAAGCTAAAAAGGCCATAAAAGCCATTTTCGAAATTATCAAACGTCCCTATTTATTAAATACCATAATTGAGGACGAGCATTTTAAAAAGGCACAATTTGAAAAAGAATTTCCGCATATTACTCATTTCAAAGAGATTCCATTCGAGTATTTTTTGCAAAAAGAGGAACTTACAATTCAACCTTTTGCTTTTTTAGGAGGTTCATCTCTGGCAACAGATTTGGGATTATTACAACTGCTTTGCACGCAAAATTCTGTTGAAAACTATCTTGAAATTGGCACCTGGCGCGGAGAAAGCATTGCCAATGTGGCACCTTATATTTCAAAAGGATATACTCTTAATTTATCTGATGAAGAATTACTCGAACTGGGATTAGAAAGCGATTACATTAAAATGCATCGTTTTTTCTCAAAGTCCATTCAAAATGTAACGCATCTTTTCGGTCATTCACAAAAATACGATTTTGAGTCGCTTCGCACAAAATTTGATTTAATATTTATTGATGGAGATCACCACACCGAAGCAGTATTTAATGACACCCTTCGCTTGTTTGATTTTCGTCAAAGCGACGAATCCATTCTCGTATGGCATGATGC
Source organism: Bacteroidales bacterium (assembly GCA_028683685.1). Lineage (GTDB taxonomy): Bacteria > Bacteroidota > Bacteroidia > Bacteroidales > WCHB1-69 > JAQUGA01. The sequence goes on along the minus strand of JAQUHH010000048.1, from coordinate 2,160 downwards.
CAAATCTGATCCAGAAACGCCTCGTTACGAGGTTTTACTGGGGATTTACAGAGGCATTCCGTCACACTTACACGAAAATATATACTTGGTTGGTAATTCGCTGTGTGCTATTTATTTGACCCATAAACCAAAATGGGAAAAGGCAAAAACAAACAAAGCTCCAAAACAATATTTTGAAGTAAAAATAAAACAAAAAAATGTTGAATACTAGATGGATTCCGCTTTGTTTTTCATCATATTGTAGAGCAAGTTTCGAGCTCTAAACAACTGAGCTTTAACGGTTCCAAGAGGCAAACTAAGCTCTTCGGCAATCTCTTCGTACGAATATTCTTTAAAATAGCGAAGTTCTACTAAGGTTTTATAGTGTGGTTTGAGTCGTTCAACAATTGAACGCATCATAATTCCCTTTTGTTTTTCTATAAAAGTTTCTTCTGGACTCATATCCGAACTCGTAATTTCGAGGGAATAATCATCATCAGAATTGTCGTATGGAGAATCAATAGAAATAAATTGATTCCTTTTTTTGCGCAAGAAGTCAATGCAATTATTGGATGCAATTTTGAATAACCACGTACTAAAAGCATAATTGGGTGTATATTGCTGAATTCTTTTAAAAGCTTTGCCAAAAGCTTCAATCGTCAGGTCTTCGGCGTCGTATGGACTATTGGTCATCTTAAGCATCATAAAATAGAGCGAATCACGATAATTGTCCATCAGCTCTGCATAGGCCTTTTGGTCATGATTGAGAACTGCTCTTTGAATCAGTTCGTAATCACGTTGTGCTTTTTCAGTTAATGTTGCTTTTACTTCCATTTATTTTTTTTAATAATTACATTCAAAAAAGCCCAAATTGGGTTGAAAAAGGCAAAAAACAAATCTAAAAAAGGGACCCAAAGCAGAATGCCTCTTTCTTGTAATTTACTTGTTGCTTTTTTATATATAAACAATTGACTCACCAATCTTATTGTATAAATCGTAGTTAATATAATTAACCAAAAGTAATCATTTTTAAACAAACAAGCTCCCCAGACAAGAAAAATGTAAAAGAAGAAGCTAGATGAAGCATATAAACCAGTGTATAGTTTGCTCCCAAAACGATATTTATTCCCCGTTGCTAAATGACGTTTTTTTTGTCGAAACCACGAAACGAATGATTGAGGCGGAATGGAAATGGTTTGAGCATCAGGATTTAATACCACGCTCGTGTTTTTGCCCTTAGCATGTTTGTTGACAAATAAATCATCGTCGCCAAATGGAATCATGTATTGCGAAATCATTCCTTTATTTCGAATAAAAATATCTTTGGTATAAGATAGGTTTCGCCCTACTCCCATGTATGGGATTCTCATTTAAGCGGCAGAAAAATATTGTAAAGCAGTGTGAACGGTATCAAAACGGACCAATAAATTCAAAAATCCTTTTCGTTTTTCATAGCGACCATATCCCAACGAAAATTCAATATTTTCATTTTGGTAGCCTGCAACCATCTCTTTTATCCAGTTTTTACTGGCTGGATAGCAATCGGCATCTGTTAATAATACAATGGGATGAATCGCTGTTTTTATACCAACCGATAAAGGAAATTTCTTTCCACGGATGAAAGTTACCGAACGATTGGTATTCACAATTTTGAAATGAGGATATTTTGCTTTAAAATCAATCATTAAAAACTCCGAATTGTCGTCGGAATCATCATTTACCAGAATAACTTCAAAATGAGGATAATCCTGTTCTAAGACCAAAGGTAAAAACTCCTTAATGTTTTGATATTCGTTATGAGCACAAATAACCACCGAAACTTTTGGATAGAATTCCAACTGTTTCTTTGGCTTGTAAAATGCCATTTTTCTAAAGAAAAACCAATAATAAAATAGTTGTACTGTCGAGAAAAATGCAAAAACATACAGTATGATAGCCGTTAGAGAATTATATTCAGGAAAATCAATTACATCAAATATCATAGTATGCAATTCTGTTTATTTTATCAACTCTAACATTTACAGAAGAAAATCAGCATGGCTGTCTTTTCTTTTTACAAACATAGAGTTTTCGAACAATCCATAATTATAAACAAAAATAGATGTTTCCCTGCCTCATCATGCTGTTCTTTTATTATTTTATGAACATAGAAACGTTTATAAGAATAGGAAATTAAAGCGA
>JAQUHH010000323.1 GCA_028683685.1 Bacteroidales bacterium | reverse complement strand
TACATAGATTCAACAAATTTAAGTTTTTTTTAAGACTCTGCAAGTTTTTTTGAAAATATTTTTTTGGAAAAATATTTTGTTTTTAGTCAAAATAAGGAAGAATTTTACATTTTTTATTTGAAAATCACAGTAAATTAAGCAATGAAGTAAGTGCTGGATCGGAGATTTCTTGCATTTCGACCATTATTTCCATGTTGCCATTAATGATCGCTGTTGAATAGAAGTGATATAGACTTCCATCGCTTTTTTGAGCGAAGCAAATAATTTTCACACTTGATCCATTCGGAATTGGACTTGATGCTTGGTCATACACTTGCATGATGGTTTTGGTATTTGGAAAATAGATAAAAATTCCAACATTGTCCAGATAATCAGTAGTGGAGACAAAATTAACGGTTGCTCCCGAATTGGAGCCGACCAAAGTGTCGCAGGCAATCCATCCGAGTTTGCCAATTTCACCAATATGACCCGTATCCGTGGGGGCAAACCATTCTGCCGTGGGTGGATTGATGCCCAATTGAGCTAAGCTTTTTGTCCAATTGGGTCGATTATTAGTCTCAAAACCGTAATATACGCTCATGAAGTTTTTTGGTTCATTTGAGGGCATTTCAACGATGCATTTACAGGGAAGTGGCTTTAGCTTTAGCTCATTATTGTCTTTAAAAGCACGAAGACGAACTTCTCCTTCTGTTTGAAGAATGCCGTTTGTTGAAACGCTTGGCATCTGCCAATAAATCATGTCGGCGGGCGTGTAAAGTTCTACTAATTTTACAATATAAGGCCACGAAATTTCATTTCCGTCCATGGTTTGCAAGCACTCTTTAGAAATCCAAATTTTGGTTCCTTGATTGCCAATAATAGGGCCTGTGCCGTTTGAGTCGATGAGAAATGTTTGTTCTTCCTGTTTTTTGAGATTCATGTAATCATTTAAATCTTCAAATTCGTTCATCGATTTTTCAATTCGGTCTTTTTTACATGCTGAGAAAGAAAAAGCAAGTAAAATAATAATTGGGAAAAATAGCTTTTTGTTCATGTGTTTTGTTATTTAATATTTAGGACCATAAGCAGGACAATTCTGTTTGCGAGAGAAAATCGAAGATTTTCGAGATTTACTTTGAGTTCGTTTTCCAGAGCCTTTGCAGTTGAAGATGTATAAAACACCCAATTGTAAATTGGTTTCCATAAATTTAGCATTATAGCGATATTCAATAAAGGGGCGCCAACAGCCCCATGTCGAAATTCCGGCTCCTCCTTCGAGATTCCAATTGTGTTTTTTTGCATCTTTCATGGGTGATTCCATGTAGTTAAACCACGAATTATATCCGCCATGAGCCAGTAAATAAATATAAAATTTGTTTTTACGAATGATTTTCAAATCTATGCCAAGGCCAAGATGGAGCTCTTCTACTTTGTTAAAACCCGGATAATATGAGATTTGTGGAACGATGCTTAGTCTGTTATTAGGATATATGGAGGCTCTAATCCCAGCACCAAAACTTTCGGTTTGTGGATTGAATTGCAAAGAGCCACCCAGTCCAAATTGCTGAGCTTGAAGGCCATAGCATAGTAGGGTTAAGGTTGCTAGAAGACTTATTTTTATAAATTTCATGGTTTCTTTTTTTACAAAAATACAGTATACAAACGAATTATTGAAAATGATTATTGTACTTTTTACACGCTCTGCTGTTAATAAATTTAGTAGAAGTATAAATTATAAGGGTATTGGTCCATTTTTTATATTTTGTTAGGTTTGCTATCTGAGTTAAATTCTTAAAAAATCGTATATTTGCAGACATTTAAAAAGGAAAAAGTGAATTTTCAAGATTTTGATTTAATAAAAAGTATTCAAACGGCATTGGATGAATTGGAATACGATCAACCAACGCCCATTCAAATTGAAACATATTCTACCGTTCGTTCAGGAAAGGATTTGGTTGGAGTGGCACAAACCGGGACGGGAAAAACCCTTGCTTATTTATTGCCCATTGTTGATTGGTTGAGCTACTCCGAGCAGCGAATGCCTCGAGTTATTGTAATGGTACCAACGCGCGAATTGGTAATGCAGGTGGTGAAAGAAGTAGAGAAAATTACACCTTATCTTAGTGTCAGAACAGTGGCTGTATACGGTGCTACAAACATCAATACACAAAAACAAAAAGTGTACGATGGTTGCGATATTTTGGTCGGAACGCCAGGTAGAGTTTACGACTTAATAATGAGTGGCATTTTGCGGACCAAAGATGTGAAAAAATTTGTGATTGACGAAGTGGATGAAATGTTTAATCTTGGATTTCGACCTCAAACCGTTTCCATTATGGAAACTTTGCCTCCAAAACGTCAGAATTTGATGTTTTCGGCAACATTGTCGGAAGATGTTGAGAATTTAGTAAATAAGTTTTTCAACAAACCCAAAATTGTCAAAATTGTGCCACATGGTACTCCTTTGGAAAAAATAATACAAATTGGATACCCGGTATTAAATTTTAATACAAAATTGAATCTGCTGGTACATTTGTTGAAAAACGAAGAGGAATTTCAAAAAGTTCTGGTTTTTGTTTCAACCAAAAAACAAGCCGACGCTGTTTTTGCTTTTATTGAAAAGAAACATCCTGAACAAGTTGCAGTTATCCACTCTAATAAGTCTCAAAATCAGCGTTTTAATGCGGTTAACGCTTTGCATGATGGAAAGGTGAGAATTTTGATTGCCACGGATGTTGTTGCCCGAGGCATTGATATTTTGGATATTACTCATGTTATAAATGTTGATACGCCTTTGTCTCCCGGAGATTACATTCATCGCATAGGGCGAACTGGAAGAGCGGACAAGCCCGGTACT
>JAQUHH010000322.1 GCA_028683685.1 Bacteroidales bacterium | reverse complement strand
TCTCTCATAAGAAATCTAAAATTCAGAAGTCAGTAAATGAAAAAACATTACTTTTGCTGACTTTAATAGAGGATGATGAGAGATTTAACGAAAGGAAACGAAGCCAAACGAATATTGTATTTTGCAATTCCCATGCTAATTGGGAATTTTTTTCATATTTTCAATACTTTAATTGACTCTATTATTGTTGGCAACTACCTTGGGAAAAACGCCTTGGCAGCCATTGGAACTTCTTTTCCTGTAATTTTCGCACTCATTTCTCTAATCATTGGCGTGGCTGGTGGTATATCCATTGTAATTTCTCAATATTATGGAGCAAAAGATCTGAAAAATGTAAAAAGAGCCATCGACACTGCATTTGTTTTTCTTTTCATTTCCTCTTTTTTCATCTCTATTATTGGGATTATTTTTGCACCCAATATGTTTTCCATGCTACAACTCGATCCGGAGGTTATGCCCGAAGCCGTTAGTTATATTCGGATTTATTTAGCAGGCATTGTTTTCATGTCGGGATTTAATGGCTCTATGGCTATTTTGCGCGGACTTGGCGATTCGAAAACCCCACTCTATTTTATTGTAATTACGGCAATTACAAATATTTTACTTGAATTGCTTTTTATTGTTGTTTTAGGGATGGACATCAAAGGAGCCGCTTATGCGACCATTGGGGCACAAATAATTGGGTTTACCAGTAGTGTTATTTACTTAAACAGAACGCACGACATACTCAAAATCAGCCTAATACCTCGAAAGTTCGATCGATTTATTTTCAAACAAAGTTTACGAATTGGCTTACCATCTGGGGCTCAGCAAGTATTTGTTGCCATGGGAATGGTTGCTCTTTTACGAATTGTCAACGAATTTGGCACCGATGCTATGGCAGGTTATACCGTTGCTGGCAGAATTGAGTCGTTTGCCTCCTTGCCTGCCATGAATTTCGCCATTGCTTTGTCTGCATTTGTCGGACAAAATGTCGGAGCTAAGAAAATGGAAAGAGTTCGTAAAGGACTCAAAGCTACAGTCATACTTACTTCCGTTATTTCCATTTTTGTAAGTTTGCTTATCAGTATTTTTGCAACAGATCTAATGAAAATATTTACCAATGATCAAAATGTAATTGAAATTGGAGCCAGATATCTTACCATTGTGAGTCCTTTTTACATTCTTTTTTCATTAATGTTTTCCTATGCAGGCGTTATGAGAGGTGCTGGCGATACTCTTATCCCTATGTTTATTACCTTGTTTTCATTGTGGCTTATTCGAATTCCCATCGCCTGGTTTTTATCTGCAAAAATCGGCATTGATGGCATTTGGTGGGCTATACCATTGGGATGGCTATTCGGAGCGGTCGCCTCTTTTATCTATTATAAAACTGGAAATTGGAAAACAAAAACGGTTCTTTCAAAACCAAAAACTATTATCGATGATGTTATCGTTTAGTGGTTTTTAAAACACTTACTTCTTTTTTGATGTAAAATGCTTTAAGAAATCTCACATTCATCCATAAACGATCCCTTAAACTAAGATCAAAACAACTCGTAATTGACTTGTTACGGCTCGCTAACATCCAGTTTCATTTTTATTCTTTTTTTTTTGGCAGAACCTTAAATAAAAAACCATATATCATCATAGATAAAATTTATTAATAATATTGAACAATTGCAACACAAAACCGTTAGTTGTTAAAATAGAATTTTACAAACTAATATAAAAAAAAATGGAACAAATGGAACAAATGGAACACAAAGAAATTACCCCTATGCCAAGAATAGGTGAAAAAGCACCCTCATTTAAAGCCGTAACAACTCAAGGAGACATCAATTTCCCAATCGATTATGAAGGAAAATGGGTTATCTTATTTAGTCACCCTGCTGACTTTACCCCAGTTTGTACGTCTGAATTTATGACTTTTGCAAAAATGGAAAACCAATTTGAAGAAGCAAATTGTAAACTTGTCGGTTTATCGGTTGATGGATTATATAGCCATATTGCATGGTTAAGAACCATCAAAGAAAAAATCGAATACAAAGGAATGAAAAACATTGATGTGAAATTTCCTTTAATTGAAGACATTACCATGGAAGTTGCTACAAAATATGGGATGATGATGCCTGGCGAAAGCAATACAAAAGCGGTAAGAGCAGTATTCTTTATTGATCCAAAAGGAATTATCAGAGCCATTATTTATTATCCACTAAGTTTAGGAAGAAATTTCGACGAGCTTTACAGAGCATTAATTGCCATGCAAGCCGCCGACGAATTTGGAATTGCGACTCCAGCTGACTGGTCTCCAGGCGATGACGTTATCGTATCCCCTGCCGGAACATGCGGAGGTGCTAAAGACAGAATGGCAGATAGTGAATTGGATTGTAAAGACTGGTTCTTCTGTACCAAAAAACTTGATAAAGATACCGTTTTGAAAAAAATTCTGAAGAAATAATTTTATCAAATTCATTTTAAAAGGCTGTTGTTTTGAACAACAGCTTTTTTTGTTTAAAAAACATCGAAAATCATCGGATAATGTTTTTTCTAAAAATAATTGGAATAATTTTTGATTAATATTCAACGTGTGACTTTTTTTTATATTTTTATACGCTAAAAAAAACATTATGAGAACATTCAAAATTATTACAGTACTATTAATACTATCCATAATTGGCATGTCTTGCGACAAACTTCTTCACCAGGAGCCACCTACAAAAACCAGCATGGAAGGCGTATGGGAAGCAGCCAGAGTGGTCACCTCAGACGGACAAGACATCACAAACAAGTTGAAATTCCCAATTTTAGCTTTTCATTTAAGCAGCGACAGAACAATTATTTCCACCGCAGGTCCACTAA